>JAQVPO010000058.1 GCA_028702015.1 Synergistaceae bacterium
GGACGTAGACTTTACAATGCGTGAAATGGCTATAATAGAATCCTCTTTCATTGATATTTTGAGGTCTACATACCATTCACGCGAAGTAAAAGATATCTCCGAAACCATAAGGGCCGCTGCAGAAAAAAAAGGACAGCTGAGCTCCAGATGATTATCAATATAATCGTTGATGGAGAAAAACTTATATCAGACAGGATACAGACTGATATTGCGGATTTTCTGAAAAAGACAGAAGCTCTTTATTTATCGGTCCTTCAAGATGAGGAGTCTTTTTCTCAGGTGCGCAACACAGTGGAAGTTTCTTTGTCTTTTGTCGAAGCTGGCAGGATCAGGGAACTTAACCAGAGCTACAGAGATATTGATTTGCCTACAGATGTATTATCCTTTCCTTTGTGGGAGGAAGATTCAAAATTCGCTCCTCCTGAAGGCTGGGAATGTCTGCCGCTTGGCGATATCGTAATATGTCCTGATAAGACATCAGATAACGCAGCAGAAAACAACAAAAGCTTTGAGGAAGAACTTGTACTGCTAATGTCACACGGCCTGCTGCATTTGATCGGTTATGATCATTACGATGACGATACTAAGCATATAATGTGGATAAAACAGGAAGAAATGGTCGAACAGTTTTTCAGAGAGGAAGGTACCGGATATGACAGATCCTGAAGAAAGATGTTTTGATCCAGAGGCCCTTTTGATCGAAGCAAAAAAGGCAGGAGCAAATGCGTATGTGCCTTACTCATCTTTTCCTGTCGGTGCTGCTATACTCTTTGATGACGGAAGTGTTGTATCCGGATGCAACGTTGAAAATGGCAGTTATGGTCTCTCGATCTGTGCTGAAAGAAATGCTATGGCTGCCGCAGTAAATGAAGGTCACCTTAAACCTGTGGCGATAGCTGTTGTCGGCGGCAGGCAAGGGGAGATATGTCCTCCCTGCGGAGCCTGCAGACAATTTCTTTCTGAATTTAACAGCAATTTATCAATAGTTCTTGAAGATAAAGGAAAACCGATTGTATACAGTCTGAGAGAGTTGCTTCCGCTCCAGTTCAAGTTCTCAGGGAAAGGAGAGACTAAAAATGGAAGATAATCTGACACACGAAGCAGACCATGAGTACAGGTGCGGCTTTGTTGCGCTTCTTGGACGTCCGAACGTTGGAAAGTCATCAATAATCAACACGCTGCTTAAGGAAAAAGTAGCAGCTGTATCATCCAAGCCCCAGACCACCAGGAATGCTATACGCTGCATAATGACGACAGAAAAGGAACAGATCATATTTGTTGATACTCCGGGAATACATAAACCTAAACACGTTCTTGGTGATTTTATGGTCAAGGAGGCTGCCAAAGCACTTGCGCAGGTCGACCTTGTCTGCTTTGTTGTTGAAGCAGGCGATCGTACGATCGGAGAAAAAGAAGAGCTTATAATAGAATATCTTTCAAACTGCAGTGTTCCGATTGTCCTGGCCGTAAATAAGGTTGACAAGCTGGCAGACAGGGAAGCTTTCTGGAAAACAGTTGAACTATATGAGACGAGGATATCTCCTGCAGCTGTAGTACCGATCTCTGCTAAAAAGGGAATAAACATGGATATATTTATAGAAACTCTGAGCGAAATGCTTCCGATGCAGCCTCCGATATATCCTGCGGACATGCTTATGGATGCTACAGAACGTTTTTTGGCTGCGGAGGTCATAAGGGAAAAGATATTAAATTTTACAGACCAGGAAGTTCCGCATGGGACTGCAGTTGTTGTTGAAGAATTTAAAAGTCCAGAAGAGTATCCTGAGCTCAAAACATGTGAAATAAGGGCAACTATAGTAGTTGATCGTGAGGGCCAGAAAGCGATAATAATCGGAAGAGCCGGCACAAAGCTTAAAACGATAGGAATGGCTGCACGGAAAGATCTTGAAGAGAAATTTGGTTATCCGATATATCTTCAGCTTTGGGTGAAGGTAAAGCCGGGCTGGAGAAAGTCACAGGAAGAACTGCGGCGGCTGGGGTATAGTTTTTGATATCTTCTTCAGAACTGGAAAAACTTCCGCAGGGATATTATAAAAAAGTCGGAACTGTCTTGCAGAGAAGGGATTCCTCAGGAGAGGGACAATCCCTTCTGCTTTTTTTAAGAGATATGGGACCAATGTGGGTCAGCGCACCTTCCTCAAAAACAAAGTGCAGATTTGGCGGTGCGACAGAGCCTCTTGTATGGTCTGAATTTGATCTCTATCAGAGCCCGGCAAGGCTCTATCTGCAGGGAGCGGAGGTGAAGGAAGATTTTCTCTCTCTTCGTTCTTCAGCAGAAAAATTGAAAACTGCTTTGACGATGTATAAAAGGCTGTCAAAAATTCTTATGATCGGACATGAATGCAATAATATACTTACATTGCTTTGGTCATCGGTATTGCTTCTAAAAGAAAACTGCCCGGTTGATATGGTTGAATATAGATTTACATACAGGCTGCTCAAAGAGACTGGTCTGGCCCCATCGCTTCAGTATTGCGTTAAATGCGGTTCCAAGCTTACTGAAGGTGCGGCGTGGACCAGCGACGGTCTTATCTGCAGGGAATGTTCTGATAAGAATAATAGCGATATTGATGCTGCTGGACTTAAGTATCTTAAGCTTACAGCTTTTTTGAAGCATGATAAATTTATTGAATGGTCAGGAGCACAGGGAAAATTGGCTTTATATGGTGATGAATTAAAAAAACTGCTTACTTTTTTTACTGATATGGATTAAAATTCATCAAATATAGTTTTTGTAATATTTGAAGGGGGCAGCAGAGAGTGAATTTTCAAGAAATTATAATGCGCCTGGAAAGTTTTTGGGCATCACAGGGATGTGTCATCCAGCAGCCGTATGATATAGAAGTCGGAGCTGGTACTATGAATCCGGCTACGACCCTGAGAGTGCTTGGTCCCGAACCATGGCGCGTGGCTTATGTTGAGCCTTCAAGAAGGCCTACTGACGGCAGGTACGGAGAGAACCCTAACAGGCTGCAGCATTATTACCAGTATCAGGTAATAATACAGCCGGCGCCTGAGAACATACAGGAAATGTATCTTGAGAGTCTCAAGGTCCTTGGAATAGATCCGTTGGAGCATGACATCAGATTTGTTGAGGATGACTGGGAGAATCCTACTACTGGTGCCTGGGGCCTGGGCTGGGAAGTCTGGCTGGATGGAATGGAAGTAACACAATTCACATATTTCCAGCAGATGGGTTCAATAGATATGGATGTAGTGCCTGCTGAACTTACATACGGCATTGAGCGTATTGCGATGTTCGTGCAGAAAGTCGACAATGTCTATGACCTCGAATGGGTTGGAAACGTCAAGTATGGTGATGTTCACCATAAAGGCGAGGTAGAGCATTCGACATACAATTTTGAGATTGCAGACACAGATATGCTCTTTCAGCTCTTCAGCATGTATGAAGCTGAGTCAAAAAAGATACTGGAAAGAGGACTTGTGCTTCCTGCTTATGACTATGTGCTTAAATGTTCACACTCTTTTAACCTTCTTGATGCAAGAAATGCGATAAGCGTGACTGAACGCACTGGTTACATTGGCAGGGTAAGGACAATCGCAAGCGCCTGCTGCCAGGCTTACCTTAAGCAGAGAGAAGAAATGGGGCACCCTCTGAAGGGAAAATTTGACCGATATGAAAAAACTGAAGGAGGCGCAAACTAATGTCAGTAAAGGACCTTCTTTTTGAAATTGGAACAGAAGAGATACCTGCGCGTTTTATGCCGAAGGCTCTGGCTGACCTTTCTTCATACACGGAAGAAGAGCTTCTGGCTGCACACATAGATTATTCTGAGATAAAAGTGGAGTGTACGCCGCGAAGGTTTGTAATAATGGTAAGCGATCTTTCTGACTCACAGAAGGACAGTGTAGAAATATCCAAGGGGCCGCTTAAGTCACAGGCTTTTGACCCTGAAGGCAGACCAACAAAAGCTGCAGAGGGATTTGCCCGGAGCAGGGGAGTTGATGTATCCGACCTTAAGATACAGGAGATCAACGGAGCAGAATATGTCGCTGCTGAAAAAAGGGAGAAGGGGCAGGCTACAGGACTTGTACTGCCGCATATACTGGATAAAATACTCAAGAAACTCTCTTTTCAGAAGAGCATGTACTGGGCTGACCCGTCAGTACGTTTTGCCCGCCCAGTGCGGTGGATACTGGCAGTTTATGGTGACTCTCTTATAGATGTCGAGTTTGGAAGAGTTAAAAGCAGTTTTTACACAAGAGGTCACAGGTTCATGGGTTCGGATTCGATACTGATCAAAGATACTTCCGAATACAGGAAAGCTATGAGAGATAATTTTGTCATAACTGATCCTGAAGAGAGAAAAAATATGATACTTAATGGAATAGCAGAAATCGAGAAGAGACTTGGAGCAAGTGTTGAAGTTGCCCCTGATCTTCTTGAGGAAAACGTCCATCTCAACGAATATCCGGTAGTTTTCTATGGGAGTTTTGATAAGGATTTTCTGGATATACCGGAAGAAGTACTTGTTCTCTCAATGGCAAAAAATCAAAGGTATTTCCCTGTAAGGGACGATACCGGCAAACTTATGGCCAATTTTGTGGGAGTAAGCAATAATAAAGCAAAAGATATGAACGTGGTCAGGGAGGGTAACGAAAGAGTTTTAAGAGCAAGGCTGTACGATGCAGCATTCTTCTGGAAAGAGGATCAGCAGAAATCATTGGATGACCTTGCCGATGAACTGAAGTCCGTTACATATCAGGAGCAGCTTGGAACAGTTTATGATAAGGTCCAGAGAACCAAAAAACTTGCACTTTGGCTTACTGATGAACTTTCCCTCAATGATTGCAGGAGAACAATTGAAAGGGCTGCAGTGCTGGCAAAAGCAGATCTTGTTACCAGTATGGTCTATGAATTTGCTGAGGTTCAGGGAGTAATGGGGCGTGAATATGCGAAAAAAGCCGGAGAACCTGAAGAGGTGGCTGTTGCGCTATATGAACAGTATCTTCCGAGATTTGCCGGAGACAGCATTCCCTCAGGACTGGCAGGAGCTATTATCGGCCTTGCAGACAGAGCCGATACACTTGCCGCTATTTATAAGATCGGGTTAGAGCCGACTTCCTCACAGGATCCGTATGGCCTTCGCAGGGCTGCGAGATGCATAAATGAAATTATCTGGGGACTTCCGCTTGATATCGACCTGTATAAGCTCCTCGAGAGATCGGCGTCTGCATTTGACATAGGCACGGATATCATGGACAGGATAAAGGCATTTGTACGTCTTCGTCTTCAGGTTCAGCTCAGAGAAAAAGGGTTCAGACATGAGGTTGTTGAACTGGTCCTTCAGACGATATCAAATCGTCCGCTTCAGGCATACAGGATGGCTGATACGCTTGAAAAAAGAAGCGATGAGGTGTGGTTCGCTGACCTGATAACTGCAGCGGTAAGAGTGAAGAATCTGCTGAATAAAGCAGGAAGCGCTCCTGATAATATCGAGATCTCAAAACTGGTAGAGCCATCAGAAAAAGAGCTCTATGAAAAGCTTATGCTCCTTGAAGGAGAAGCCAGGGACTCAGTAGATAAATATGACTGGGAGAAGCTCGCCTCTGTGCTTGCAGAACTTGCTCCTGTAATTGCAGGTTTTTTCAATGATGTTCTTGTAATGGATGAGGATATCTCTCTTAGGAACAATAGACTTGCACTTCTTAAAAAATGTCAGGACTTCTTTCTCCTGGTAGGAGATTTCAGTCTTTTAAAGTAATTAGGATGGTATTAGGTAAACAAGTGTATATCTGTAAATTTTTTTGAATTTGGGAGGTCACGTTATGCTCGAAGCAAAGAAATATATATATGATTTCAGTGAAGGTGACGCAGGTATGAGGATCCTTCTCGGCGGAAAAGGAGCAAATCTTGCTCAGATGTGGAAGATCGGGCTGCCGGTACCTCCGGGTTTTATCATTACAACAGAAGCATGTCACGAATATTGGAAGGAAAAAGATTTCATATCTAAAATTTTCGCGGACGTAAAAGCTGCTGTAGCGAGAGTTGAAACTCTTTCAGGAAAGATATTTGGCGGCAAAACTGATCCGCTGCTGGTTTCTGTCAGATCAGGCGCCCCTGTCTCAATGCCTGGAATGATGGACACGATCCTAAATCTCGGGCTCAACGATGAAACAGTGGAAGCTCTTGCTGATGCGGCAGGTGACGAACGTTTTGCATATGACAGCTACCGCCGTTTCATACAGATGTTCTCGGATGTAGTAATGGGATTGAATCACTCAGATTTTGAAGAAAAACTTCAGGAGAAGAAAGCAGAAAACGGTGTCAGGGATGATAATCAGCTTTCTGCTGCAGCTTTAAAAGAAATTGTTAAGGAATATAAGCAGATAGTAAAAGATGCCGGCATGGAATTCCCTGTTGATCCATGGCAGCAGCTCAGGCTTGCCATTGACGCTGTCTTTCGGAGCTGGAATACTCCAAGGGCTGTCACTTACAGAAAAATAAACAACATCTCAGAATCATACGGTACCGCTGTCAGTGTTGTTACCATGGTATTCGGCAACCTTGGCGATGACTGCGGCACTGGAGTCTGTTTCACAAGAAGCCCGTCGACAGGTGAGAATAGACTCTTTGGTGAATACCTGATCAATGCTCAGGGAGAGGATGTTGTTGCAGGCATCAGGACACCTGTTGAGATATCTCAGCTTGAAACCGCTATGCCCGAGGTATATAAAGAGTTTTGCCGAATAGCAAAGCTTCTTGAGGAGCATTACAGAGATGCGCAGGATATCGAATTCACGGTCGAGAGAGGCAAGCTTTATATACTGCAGACTAGAAATGCCAAAAGGACAGCTGCTGCAGCCGTTAGGGTCGCAATGGACATGTTCAGGGAAGGACTTATTGATGAAAGGGCAGCTGTAGGGAGAGTTGCGCCCGAACAGGTAGAACAGCTCCTCCACCCCCAGATAGATCCTAAAGCTAAGATAGATCCACTTGTAGAAGGACTTCCTGCCTCACCGGGAGCAGCCGCCGGAGTTGTTGTTTTCGAAGCGGATGAAGCAGCAGAGCGCGGAGAAAAAGGCGAAAAGATAATTCTGGTTCGTCCGGAGACCACGCCCGATGACATACATGGGCTTTTTGCTGCTCAGGGAGTTGTAACGGCTCACGGCGGGATGACCAGCCACGCTGCGGTTGTTGCCAGGGGCCTTGGAAAACCTTGTGTTTCCGGTGCAGAAAGCATAAAAATCGACTTTGCAGCAGAGACCTTCACTGTAGGGACTACCGTTGTCAAGAAGAATGATTTTATAACCATTGACGGGACTAAGGGCGTGGTCGTGCTTGGACAGGCAGATCTGGTCGAGCCGCAGTTCGATGATGATTTCAGTGAACTGCTTACCATGGCAGACAGGATCTCAACTCTGGAAGTCTGGGCAAACGCTGATACGCCCGAGGATGCCAGAAGGGCCAGGGGCTTCGGAGCAAAGGGAATAGGTCTGTGCCGTACTGAACATATGTTTATGGCGCCGGAAAGGCTGCCTGTAATGCAGGATATGGTAGTGGCATCGACCAAGGAAGAAAGGGTCGGACATCTTAAAAAGCTTGAGAGCATGCAGGAAGAAGATTTCCTTGGAATATTTGAGGCCATGAACGGACTTCCTGTTACAGTCAGACTGCTTGACCCGCCTCTTCACGAATTCCTGCCCAAGCTTCCTGATCTCAACAAGGAACTTAAGGGTCTTCCAGAAAACAGCCCTGAGGCAGAGGCTGTGAAAAATACGATAGCCAGAGTCCACGAACTGCACGAATCAAACCCGATGCTTGGCTTCAGGGGCTGCAGACTTGGAATAATTTATCCAGAGATATATGAAATGCAGATCAGAGCTATA
>JAQVPO010000059.1 GCA_028702015.1 Synergistaceae bacterium
CATCTCTGCAACGCTTATAATGGTTGCTGAAACCGGTTTTGACAGGCTTTGCAGGAGCGCCGCCTATATCGGCCTCCCGGATGTTCTTGTCACACAGCTCTTTCTTCTTCAGCGTTATATCAGGCTGCTGGTCGAAGAAACACATAATATTATCAGGGCGAGGGTGTTCAGGGGTGGTAAAATAACACTTGCTAACGCCGGAAATATCTGCGGACCGCTGCTTCTCCGATGTATAGCAAGGTCGCAGAGAATACACAGCGCGCTTATGTGCAGAGGATTCTGCGGACAGCTGTTCAGTACGTGTCGGGCTTCCGAGGCACTCCCGATGCGGGATATTATATTTGCTGTAATATGGTGCATGTTCTTTTTTGCGGTGCGGATACTTGATCTCTCCAGAATAATCGGTGATCTGATCGTAGGGTGTGTAATTTGAAGGTTTTTGAAATTGAAAATATCTGCTATTCTTACCCGGATGGAACCAGAGCGCTCAACGGGATCTCTTTTTCAGTAAACGAAGGAGAGATATTGGGAATAGCCGGTGCTAATGGTTCTGGAAAGTCAACGCTTCTTATGCTTATGATGAGCTGTCTCTCCCCGCTGGAGGGAAGGATACTTTATCATGGAAATGAACTTAGCAGGGAGAGCGTAAGAAATATGCGGCGTGAAACAGGGCTTCTCTTCCAGGATCCTGATGATCAGCTTTTTCTGCCTACAGTCAGGGAGGATGTTGCCTTTGGTCCAAGGAACCTTGGCCTCAGCGAGGAAGAAGTTACGTCAAGAGTTAATGTCGCTTTGCATGATACGGGAATAGATACACTCGGGAATAAGGCTCCGTGGAAGCTTTCAGGCGGAGAAAAGACCCTTGCTGCACTGGCGGGTCTTTTTGCGATGAGACCCAAAACACTGCTGCTTGATGAACCGACATCCGGGCTGGACCCTAAAAGCAGACGTGATCTGATAAATATAATTGGACGGACAAAGATTACCGCCGTTATAGCAACTCACGACCTTGATATGGTTATGGATGTATGCCATAGGGTGATTATTATGAAAGACGGCAGAATAGCAAGCGATGGAGAAGTTCCCGGAATTCTCACAGATCGAAAGTTTATGGTATCGTGCGGACTGGAAGTGCCCCTAAGTCTTACGAATCGTTTAAGTTAGGAGAAAAATATGTTTTTATTCAGTTCTTTGCCTGTAATACCTTTGCCTGTGTTAAGTTTGCTGCTGCCGATGGCCGCAGCCTTTCTTCCCCTTATTTTTTATATATACCGGAGAATCAGATGCTGGCACAGCTATGAAAATTGCACATATGAAATCAATCTCAGGTTTTTAAAATTACTTTTTCTGCTTGTTCTCATCGTAAATTTATTCCTTACATGGTCAGTCTGGATGAGCATGGGTACAGGCGGGACTGAACTCTTTCTTTTGAGCAGCGGAGGATGGTCAAAGACACTCTCTCCCGGCAGTCCGATGCTTATCAAAGCTGTGCTCCAGGCAGATGTTTTTGGTGCTATGTCAGCTTTTTTGATGGGCTGTATAGCTTTCATTGCAGGCCTTGCTGCAATGGCAGACAGGAATGATCCGATAAATTTATCAAAAGTAAGCTTCTTTTTAACTACGCTTGCTGGAATACAGGGGATTTTTTACTCCGCGGGAATATTCTCCTTTTTCTTTTTCATCCTAATTTCGCAGATTGGTGCATCCGGCCTTATTTATGGAATTGTGACCGCGAAAAAAGATTTGAAAGAGCTTACGTGGTATTACATATCAAGAGCAATGGCACTTCTTATGTTCCTTGCTGGAGGCGTCATACTTTATTATAATTATAAGACAGTTAATATTGCAGTTTTGTCAACGATGATCAAACTTGGCACAAACGAGAAGTTCGCATACGCCCTTCTGGTTGTCCCGCTTCTCTTTATGTTTATAAAGTCTTCCTCATATATAGCTGATTCATCCAAGCGGGTCTTCTTTGCGATAAGGGCACAGGCTTCTCTTTTTGTTGTTTTCAGGATAATTTTTTCACTCTACGGCCCTCTCCAGGGACTGGAAAAAATTCCCAATTTATTTATTTTACTTGGGCTGATACTGCTTGTATCCTCGTTGGTACTTACAGCAAAGGAAGAAGACCCTGTTAAATTTGCAGGGGCAGTTGAGTTGTTTATGAAAGGATTTCTTATAGTTTCAATGGGAATAAGCATCAGCGGTACATATTCTGCTCAGGCTGCTGCAGAATACGGCCTTGGTGCAATTGAGAGCATGGTTGCGCTTTGGATACTTTTCCTTCCTGTTTCAGCAGCACTTTCATTTATCTGCTGTACTCTTAAGCAGGAGACAAATAATGGTGAGCTATGGACGCATCATGGGCTTTTTAATGAAATGCCGATTTCAGGGATCGCGTTTCTATTGGCAGTCAGCGTTATTGCAGGGTTGCCTCCCTTTGTAGGTTTTCCCGCAAAGCAGTTTCTATACAGGTCTTCTAACTACATTACGCCGCTCTTAACGATATTTCTTATGGCAGCAGCGCTGGCAGTTCTTTTGATATCAGTCCGGTATATATCAAAAATTATGTTTGGAAAGCCGTCAGAAGGATCAGAAAACATCAGGAACAAAGATGTGTCCGTAATAGTTCCGCTGCTTATTCTTTTCGGTTTTCTTGTTTATTCCACAGTAATGCCCTCGCTTTTTTTTGATTCTATGGTTTCACCCTCCGTCTATTCTTTGCTTAATAAAGGGCAGATGGTCAATGCTATAAATCAGGGAGGGACTTCTGAATGATGTCAACACTGGAAACAGGATACTTTATATGGAATCTTTCTGCCTGGCTGAAAATTTCACTTTTCTCCGCAGGTGTCTTTTGCCTTCTGACGTTCATAATCAAGAAAAAGACAGGCGGAAGTCTTGTAAGCAGCAGGACTGCGCGAAAATGCATTACAAACCACGAGGATAACTTTTTTCAGCAGAATGCAAGCTTGTTCAGGAACAGAATAATGCAGCCCTGGTTTGACTTGCCATTTCTGCATATATTGTCAATAACAGTGCTTTTTCTGCTTTTTATAGTGGCACTTTTTTCAAAAAATGGGGTCGAATAATAAATGAGCAAATTAATATTTGACATTCTGGGCTATTTTTCATCATTGGTGCTGATGCTTCTTACCTTGATGCTGGCCCTTCTTGCGGAGAGCGTTCATACATATCTTTCAGGCAAAAGCCTGAGCAGAAGGGGAATGATGGTGTCGTTGCTTCCTCTTCGTGATATATTCAGGTCTATGGCGATTCCCATAAGTATCCCGGAGGCTTCTGTCGTAAGATTGTCTATTTATCTGCCATGTTTTTCCCTTGCCGCTCTTATACCCATAGCTGCAAGCATACCTTTTTTTTCGTTTCTACCGATAATGGACAACGGCGGAGATCTGCTTCAGATACTTCAGTTTGCAGTGCTTTCTGAGGTTCTTGCAATATTGGCTGTATTTTCACAGGGCACTCTTTCTGCACAGATCACAGCGGAGAGAATGATAAGGGAATTCGTGAAACTTATTGTCCCTATGGCAGCTGCGTTTGTATCTATTGCTTTCTACTATTCAGCTGCCGGCGTCAATGGTGATCCTTTCAGTCTGAACGTTTTCACAATGGCTCTGCACATTTCTCCCTCAGCTCCGTTTTCACTGGCTGGGACGATTATTTTCATTTTTGTAATATTCAGTCAGGTACCTCACAGTAACGCTGGATTCGGCTGTTCACTGCTTGAAAACTGTGAGCTTCCGGACTTTAACGGAGTCCCAAGGTCAGTGCTCCAGCTTTGGTCTATATTCAGGGCCTTTCTTGTGGTTGCCCTGGTTTCACATATTTTTTTCCCATGGGGGTATTTTAAAGGACTAAACTCCGGCTTCAGTATTTCATGGTGGGCCCAGTCAGTTAATTTTGCGGCCTTCTGGACAACGGTTTTAGCAATGCGTGTTTTTGGTGTTACTCTTTGCTGGAAAGTTATGGATATGCTGGAAAAAATGATCAGGATAAAGAACTCAAGAGCGTGGCTTTATCTCATGCTTACGATAATCGCAACACTTCTTGTAGTTTATGACGGCATTAAAATATCGATGGAAGTTGCCGCTTTTTAAAAAGCTGGTTTTGCCTAACGGTTTTTTCAGATATTATGCGCAAGTAAAAATTGAGTGTTAAACTGAGCTATGGATAAACTGCTGGTATGCTGATACAGAAAGTAATATTGGAGGTATAAATTATGGCTTTTGATGAAGGATCAAGGAGTCTGAACTTTCTTGAAGAGATAATTACCAAAGACCTGCAGAACGGGACAGCGAAAAGCATAGTAACACGTTTCCCGCCTGAGCCGAACGGCTACCTGCACATAGGTCATGCGAAATCGATATGCCTGAATTTCGGACTTGCGAAGCAGTTCGGCGGAAAGTGCAATCTTCGTTTTGATGACACCAACCCTGCCAAGGAAGAGACAGAATATGTAGAGTCCATAATGAATGATGTAAGATGGCTCGGATTCGAATGGGCCAGGCTTTGTTATGCTTCAGACTACTTTGACCAGTTTTATAAGTGGGCCATCGACCTCATTGAGTCCGGCAAAGCCTATGTTGATGACCAGAGCGCAGAGGATATCAGACGCAGCAGAGGTACGCTGACAAAACCCGGAGAAAATTCCCCATACAGGGACAGGAGCGCAGAGGAGAACCTGGATCTCTTCAGAAGGATGACAGAGGGTGAATTCGAAGAGGGATCAAAGGTTCTTCGTGCCAAGATAGATATGTCCAGCAGCAACTTAAATATGAGAGACCCTGTCATATACAGAATTTTAAAGAGAAGCCACCACAGAACCGGGGACAAGTGGTGCGTCTATCCGATGTATGACTTTGCTCATGGCTATGAAGATGCAATTGAAGGTGTTACACACTCTGTATGTACTTTGGAATTCCAGGATCACCGTCCGCTTTATGAGTGGTTCATAGATAATGTTGATGTTCCTCATGTGCCGCATCAGTACGAGTTCGCACGTCTGAACCTGACATACACAATGATGAGCAAGAGAAAGCTGCTTGAACTTGTCGCGTCCGGGATAGTTTCCGGATGGGATGATCCCCGTATGCCTACCATATGCGGTTTCAGGCGAAGAGGCTACACTCCGGCATCTATCAGGCGCTTCTGCAAAGAGATAGGTGTTGCGAAGGCAGACAGCATGGTTGAGGTCGAACTTCTCCATCACTGTCTCAGAGAAGAGCTTAACAAAACGGCACAGCGCGGCATGGCTGTACTCAGACCTCTTAAGGTCGTCCTGGAAAATTGGCCAGATGGGTTTGTTGATGAGCTTGATGCTGAGAATAATCCTGAAGACGAAAAAGCAGGGGCCAGAAAGGTACGTATAGGGAAAGAGATATATATCGAAAAAGACGACTTCATGGAGGAACCCGTGAAGGGATTCTTCCGTCTTGCCCCTGACAGGGAAGTGCGGCTTAAATACGCCTATATAATTAAGTGCAGAGAAGTGATAAAGAACGAAAACGGAGATGTCATCGAGCTTCGCTGTTCCGTTGACATGGAAAGCCGCGGAGGCGATGCTCCTGACGGAAGAAAGATCAAGGGGACGCTGCACTGGGCCTGGGCCGGAGAGGCTGTTAAGGCAAAGGTCAATCTTTACGGTCATCTCTTTACGCTTAAGAACATGAGTGATATGGAAGAGGGAAAAGACTACAAGGATTACCTTGATCCCAGCTCACTTACAGTGCTTGAAAACGCTTTGGTCGAGCCCATTCTGGCAAAGGCGGAACCATTGGAGAAGTTCCAGTTTATGCGCCATGGATATTTCTGCGCTGACTTCGGCAGCACTCCTGAAATGCCGGTTTTCAACCTGACTGTTTCACTTAAGGATTCCTGGGGCCGTCAGAACAGGTAAACTGGCTGAAGCGCATAGTCAGCATCTTTTTATCAGAAAGACGGCAGCATAGGCATTTAGATAATTGAAACGCGGTATATGCATGGTTTAATTAATGGAAATGTTTCGTGCCGCCGTACATAAAATCCACCTTGACTATCCGATATGCAGAAATATGGATCATAAAACGGACAGCCCCGTGCCCTCGCAAAACCTGAAGGCGCGGGGCTGTTTTTATCTGGCCAGGGCTAAATCAAATTATAATACTCAAGTCTGCGGCAGCATTCCTCTTTCCCCAGCTGTGCAGCAACTTCAAAGACCCCAGGGCTGACTTTTCTCCCTGTAAGGACCCATCTGAGCGGCAAGGCGACCTCTTTCATACTGCTTTCGTTTGTCTCTATCCATGATCTTGTGAAAGATTCCATAGCTTCCGGCGTAAATTCTGAGGTACCGAGCAGTTCGCTGTAGAATTTTTTCAGTGCCGGACGACGCTCTTCATTTATGTCATCTGCCTTGTATCTTTCTTTTACGGCATCAAAGCTTATAAAATAATCGCTGTACTCGGCAAGCTGCATAGTCGTCTGGCCCCTTCCTCCCATTGTCTGCAGGGATGAGGCAAGATAATCATCCGAGCAGGCGGTGATGTTAAGCCCCAGGCCCCTCCAGAAGGGCTTGATTATCTCAAGAAGTTTATACGGATCCATTATCTTCATCTGCTCCTGATTTATATGGTTCAGCTTATCCATATCGAGAACAGCAGGTTTTTTTGTGACAGAGCCAATTTCAAAAAGCTTTACAGCCTCTTCGCGCGTGAAAACTTCCTGTCCGTTTTTAGGTGACCATCCAAGCAGCGCGAGGAAGTTGAAAACTCCGTCAGGCAGATATCCCAGGTCATTGTATTCAAATACGCTTGTTGCACCCTGACGTTTGGAGAGTTTCTTCTTGTCTTTTCCAAGTATCATAGGAAGGTGTGCAAATTTCGGAGGTTTAAAGCCAAGAGCGTGATAGATCAAAAGCTGCTTGGGCGTGTTGATTATATGATCTTCGCCCCGTATGACCATATTGATATTCATTGTGAAGTCATCTATCACGACGGCGAAATTATAAGTCGGCATCCCGTCTCTCTTTATTATAACGATATCTTTTATTGTCCCGTCCTGATTGACGGAAGCGTTGTCACTTAAGACTTCTATATGTCCATAGACTTCGTCATCAAAGGTGACTATTTTTCCGGAAGGTACTTTAAAAAGTACGGCTCCGTTGTCCTTATATGCTAATCCGGCATCCAGAAGCTGATTTGCGTACTTTGTATAAGACTCCATTCGTTCAGACTGCCTGTATGGGCCAAACTGGCCGGGTTTGTCGGGACCTTCGTCCCAATCAAGTCCCATCCACCTCATGCCGTCCATTATCGACTGCTCATATTCGGGTGTGGAGCGTTCCCTGTCTGTATCTTCTATACGAAGTATAAAAGTACCCCCAGTATGGCGGGCACAGAGCCAATTGAAAAGTGCGGTGTGAGCTCCTCCGATATGCAGTGCTCCTGTCGGGCTTGGTGCAAATCTTACGCGTATATTTTCAGACATTTTATAAACCTCCGGTGAAGTGTTATTTTTTGATTTTGCCAAGTATATACCGATCTCGTCAAAGAGATTGAGACCTTTCTGTTATTGTCGGCAGTGTATGTTTTTAGATTTACGGCCCGTAGATTATACCATTTGTTATAAACAGATTATAGCTTGTGCAGAAAGTTGATTCTGCATCCATAAGCTGATTTGGTCTGCTGAAAGCAGACTGATGAGCAAAAGGTTTCAGAGAAATGTCAAGGCGCCGGTCTTTCTGAGCCGATTGTCTCAGCTCTGTTTTACACTTACAATTAGAGCCGTATATAACAGAAGTTATTTTCGGATA
>JAQVPO010000060.1 GCA_028702015.1 Synergistaceae bacterium
ACGGACAGCCTATCGCGATGGCAATGGACTTCTTCGGAATAGCTGCGGCTGAGATAGCAAACATATCCGAGCGGCGAGTGGCGAGGCTTGTAGATCACAAACTTTCTGACCTGCCCCCTGTTCCTTGTAGCGGAGAGCGGAGTCAACAGCGGGTTTATGATCCCTCAGTACACCGCTGCTGCAATCGTCTCAGAAAACAAAGTCCTGGCGCATCCTTCATGCGTTGATTCGATTCCTACGTCAGCAGGACAGGAAGATCATGTGTCAATGGGCGCATACAGTGCAAGAAAAGGGCTGATGATATTGAACAATACCAGGCGGGTCATTGCTATAGAGATGCTTAATGCAGCCCAGGGCATAGATTTCAGAGCCCCTCTCAAACCAGGCCGCGGTACTTCTGCGGCATATAAAGCCTTCCGCAGCGAGATCCCCTTTTATGCAAAGGATCAGTATATGCAGCCCCTTATGCTGAAATCTCTGAAATTGGTAACAGAAGGCAGTATAATTGATTCTGTAGAGAAAGAGATAGGAAAATTAAAGTAAAAAATAATTAAGTTAAATACAGGGAGGAATGGATATGGCTATGCAGTTGATCGAGTGTGTGCCTAACTTTAGTGAAGGCCGGCGCCAGGAAGTCATCGAAAAGATAGTTGCTTGTTTTAAGAATAAAAGAGGAGTGTATCTTCTTGACCACCGTGCAGATGAAGACCACAACAGGCTGGTCATAAGCCTGGTAGGGGCTCCTGCGCCTATTCAGGATGCACTTATTGAGGCAGCTAAAGTAGCACTTGATAATATAGACATGAACTCTCACCAAGGCGGACATCCCAGAATAGGGGCGGTAGATGTTGTGCCCTTTACTCCTATAAAAGGTATCACTATGGAAGAGTGCATAGAGCTCGCCCACAGCTTTGGCGAGCGGTATTTCAAAGAATGCGGTATACCTGTCTACTATTATGAAGATGCAGCCAAAAGACCCGAAAGGAAGCGTCTCGAGGTCATCCGCAGGGGACAGTATGAGGTACTCAAGGAAGAGGCAAAGACAAAGGAAGAGAGAATGCCTGATGTAGGCGGTCCCGGACTTCACTGCACAGCAGGTGCGACGGTTATCGGAGCCCGTAAATTCCTGGTCGCATTTAATGTTAACCTGGACACCTCTGACCTCGATATTGCGAAGAAGATCGCAAATACAGTCAGAGCATCTTCAGGCGGTTTCTGCCACGTCAAGGGCATAGGCCTTGCCCTGGAAGAACGCGGCATCACCCAGGTCAGCATGAACCTTGTAGATTATGAGAAAAATTCTCTTTACAGGGTGCTTGAAATGATAAGGATGGAAGCCAGAAGATGGGGAGTGCAGGTCATAGAGACAGAGGTCTACGGTATGATCCCTGTAAACGCAATACTTGAAAGCGCTGCATATTATATGCAGATCAGTGACTTCGACCCCGCACAGGTGCTGGAGCTCCAGCTTCTTGAACTGATGGGAGAGAGGGCGGAATGACAGTAAAACTGTACAGGAACGCTAGAATATTCACGCCTCTCGACGCTGGTCATCCTCTCAGGGGAAAAGAACAGGGCAGGATAGAAGAGTATCGCCGGGGGGCTATACTTGCCGTCAACGGCCTGATAGAGGCAATAGGAGAAGAAAATAAGGTTCTCGGATCTCTTTCTGCGTATTCTGTAAATGAAGAGAGAGATATGGAAGGTGCCTGTATCATACCTGGATTTGTTGATCCGCATACTCATATGTGCTTCGCAAAGAGGCGTGAAGACGAATTCAAAATGAGACTGGACGGTCTTCCCTATCTTGAAATACTCAAGCGGGGCGGCGGTATTCTCTCATCTGTGAAAGCTGTTCAGTCTGTAACAGAAGAAGAACTGTTCTGCAGCACAAAAAAACTTGTTATGGCCGCGCTTGCAAAGGGCACGACAACGGTCGAGATCAAGAGCGGTTACGGACTTGATCTCGAGCTCGAAATGAAGATGCTCTCTGTGATCAGAAGAATTTCAAAAGAGACTCCGCTTGATGTCGTCCCTACTTTTATGGGTGCACACGCTGTCCCTGCTGAATATAAAGCAAATCCAGACAATTTTGTTGATCTCATCATCAACGAAATGCTCCCCAAAGTCAAAGGCCAGGGAATAGCTGAATTCTGCGATGTTTTCTGTGAAGAAGGCGTTTTTTCGGTTGACCAGAGCAGAAAGATACTTAAAGCGGCCAAAGGGCTCGGGTTTGAAATGAAGATACATGCGGATGAAGTCCATGACCTGGGCGGAGCCGGACTTGCCGCAGAACTAGGCGTCAGGTCAGCAGAGCATCTTCTTGCTGCCAGCGAAGAGAATCTTCGTGCTATGGGGAAAGCCGGATCAATTGCGGTCCTTCTTCCTGCCACAGCATACAGCCTTAAGAAGCCCTATGCGAGAGGCAGAGAGATGATAGACTGGGATGTCCCTGTAGCCCTGGCAACAGACTGCAATCCTGGTTCCTGTTTCTGTGAATCTGTGCCATTCATATTCGGACTGGGTGTTATGAATATGGATATGACGATAGAGGAAGCGCTTGCT
This sequence comes from Synergistaceae bacterium, assembly GCA_028702015.1. Classification (GTDB taxonomy): domain Bacteria; phylum Synergistota; class Synergistia; order Synergistales; family Synergistaceae; genus Caenicola. The sequence continues at coordinate 2,566 of JAQVPO010000060.1, forward strand.
GCGTCAACTCTTAATGCAGCGTATGCCGTCAGCAGACAGCAGAAGGTAGGAAGCCTTGAGCCTGGAAAACAGGCGGATTTCCTTGTCCTTGACGGAGAAACACCTACTGCGCTGGCATATCATGCGGGAAATACCTCCGTTCTTGAAGTTCATAAACTCGCAGAACGCGTAGCATAAAGCAACAGATGTTAAAAAGTCGGGCTGTATCAACAATGATACAGCCCGACTTTTTTATTTGCATAGCAGCATCAGCAGATGAACATTGAGTCTCCGAACGAAAAGAAGCGGTATTTAAGCCCGACAGCTTCCTTGTATGCCTCCATGATCCCTTCATAGCCGCCGAAGGCAGAGACCAGCATCAGGAGAGTGCTTTTAGGCAGATGATAGTTTGTTATAAGAGCGTCTATGACTTTAAATTTGAACCCCGGTCTGATGAAAAGCCTTGTGTCCATCATTCCTGGAGCGACTTCGCCGTACTTAAGGGCGAATGACTCAAGTGTCCTTACGACGGTTGTTCCTACTGCGATGACACGGCCTCCGCGTTTTTTTGCAGCCTTTATCTTCTGGGCGGTGATCTCTGATACCTCGCATATCTCGCTGTGCATTATATGCTCGGATATGTTCTCCGACTTTACCGGGCGGAAGGTTCCAAGTCCCACCTGGAGGGTAACAAAAGCCTCATCAGTCCCTTTCTCTCCGATCTCTTTAAGGAGTTTTTCCGTAAAATGAAGCCCGGCCGTCGGCGAAGCAACGGAATTTTCCTTTTCGGGTCTTGAATATACAGTCTGGTATCGTTCCGGTTCCGCATGAGTCTCGGTAATATAATGAGGCAGAGGTGCAGTTCCGTATTTGTGGATGATTGCATAGGGGTCTGAAGAGCTGTCGAAATAAATATTTCTTACTCCGTCATCGAGCCTTTCTCCTACAGTGATCTCTGTATCCTCTCCCAGCAGGACACGTGCTCCCTCATTTAGTTTCCTGCCTGGTTTTACCAGTGCAGTCCATTTATTGGTTTCAGCTGCCGGAGAGAGGAAAAATATCTCCACTTCAGCTCCGCCGTTTTTTTTGACCCCAGTGACTCTTGCAGGAAGGACCCTTGTGTCGTTCATTATAAGGAGATCCCCGTCTCTGAGGTAATCTTTGATATCTCTGAAAATTTTATGCTCCCTCTCCCCCGTATCCTTATGCAGGACCATCAGCCTTGAAGAATCACGAGGTTCAGCCGGATCCTGTGCTATAAGTTCTTTGGGAAGAAAGTAATCAAATGCAGATGTCTTTGAAAAATCAGTTTTTAAAGTATCCAAAATATCCGTCCTCACTGTCCTATTGTTGTGCCTGGGAAATAATAATTCAGTATCTGTGTGAAAGTCCAGCCTTTTTCTGCCATGGCTTTTGCTCCCCACTGCGACATGCCTACCCCGTGGCCGGAGCCTCTTCCGTAAATAGTTGTTCTGGATCCCGATGCAGGAGCCATGGAAAGGTTGGGCGAATATAAAATATCCTGTGCAGATGGAGCTTCGCTCATATCTTCCTCCACGTTTTGAGGTGGCACTGCGGGTAACGGGAGGCGGCCCTCCGCGCGGGCAAGCCCTTTTTCTATATATGAATCTATCTGATCCGGACGGGATAGGATCTCCATAAGCTCAAGGGTTGTAAAGACTTTTTTTTGTGTAAGCCATACAACCTTTTCTTCCTTTCCCTCCGGTATTCCGGCGAGATCAATTTTTCCCTGGTCCGATGCCTTGTCCTGTCCGTTATATGATGGTTTTGATGCACATGAAGGATATGTCTGGGCTCTGGTCTCATTTATATTTATATAGGCTGATCGTGTCCCGAATTCGAAAAGAGTGCTTTTGATCTTATCTGTTCCGATAAGGTTCCTGAAATCATGTCCGGAAAGAGTTTTATTTCCTCTGCTTCCTTTTATCTCCAGCATAAGTATCCTTCCGCTCTCATCTCTCGTCAGCGGGGTTATTGTATTTATAGTTCCTATAGTTATTCCTTTTGCTTCTAGTTTTGAGCGTATAAAGGACATTTCCAGGACAGACTTCCATTCGGAATTTGGACCGAAATAAGCGAATGCTTCCGCTTTTGGCTTAAGATAGGGAATATCGCCGCCCCAGACATTTTTTGATGACGTCTGCATCCCGCCGCTGTCAGAATGGTAATATACATTTGCTGGATTTCCTTTCCATCTGAGGATCAGTCCGGCGGTTTCTTCGATCGCTTTGTCCGCCCTGCTGTCCTGAGCTGATATGCCTTTATAGACCTGGCAGTGGTATCCGTCACAGAGGTCATCCTCTCCGTGCTTGCTGCCGGCACGGACAGCAAAAGTCCGTGCAAGGACTGCCTGGGCTTTGAGTGCTTCGATAGGCCATTTGGGGCTCATTTCAGCTTTTACGACACCGCGAAGATATTGTTCAATATCTATGATGTTTGAGACATTGAATCCACCGGCGGACTCCTTGAAAATAAACGAGCCGTAATAGGCGCTGCCGTTGTATTTTATCGGTCTATCTGAAACAGCTTTTAAGGGAGTCCTGAAGATATGCCTGCCGACCGACAATTCGCCGGTGCTTTTTTTCTGAACAGTGTATGTGCCGGAAAGAGTCATCTCTTTGCTGTAAGGATCAGTAAGCCTGACCCCGCTCCCTGAGATAGAACCGTTTAAAGCTCCCCTTTCCAGCAGGACGGAGATTTCTTTGGTAATGGAATATGATTCTGAGGGAAGGAATAAAGAAACAATCAATACAATGAATAAGGGCAGTTTTTTCAATGCTTCCACCTTGATAATATATTTAAAATTAATGTAATTATTACGCTTATCAAAAGCATTGTGCCAAATGGTGCGAAAACTGTCAGATTCTTCTTCTGGTAGGTAATATCTCCTGGCAGGTTTCCGAACGGCAGGTTAAAGCGGCCTGCAAGGAGCAGGACAACACCCGCTAATGCTATGACGAGTCCTGCTGCTATAAGCATTTTACCTATCTGCTGCATTCAATGTCGTCCTCTGAAATAAGCTGCATCTGCTGATACTGAACAAAACGCGGCGAGACGGGAATTCCAAGATAATCCCATGTATTACGGGTAGCTTTTCTTCCTCTCGGCGTCCTTTCAAGGAGCCCTTTCTGTATCAGGTACGGCTCATATATATCTTCTATTGTCTGAGTATCTTCGTTCAGTGCTGCAGCAAGGGTAGAAAGTCCAACCGGGCCGCCATCGAATAGCTCCACAAGGGCCAGGAGGAACTTCCTGTCTCCTTCGTCAAGCCCTTCTGAGTCCACGCCAAGCATGTCCAGTGCAAATTTTGACAGATCTCTCTCAACGATGCCTGTTTTCTTCACTTCGGCAACATCCCTGACCCTTTTCAGCAGTCTCAATGCTACGCGCGGTGTTCCGCGGGAACGGAGCCCAATTTCAACAGCTGCCTCATCTGAAATTTTTACTCCGAGAACATCTGACCCGCGTTTTACAATGGCGGTAAGCTCGTCAGGTGAATAGAGGTGAAGCTGTTCAACGATACCGAATCTAGCCCTCAGAGGCGATGTGAGAAGCCCCAGCCTTGTAGTTGCGCCGATAAGAGTAAACCTTGGAAGAGAGAGCCTTATGCTTCGTGCGAGGGGACCCTTTCCAACTACTATTGAAAGAGAAAAATCTTCCATAGCCGGATATAGTATCTCTTCGATGTGGGCTGACATCCTGTGTATTTCATCTATAAAAAGGACGTCGTTCGGCTGTATGTTCGAAAGTATTGCAGCCAGATCCCCTGCCCTTTCAAGCGCAGGTCCTGTTGTCACGCGGAGGTTTCCCTTCATTTCCTTCGCTATTATGCCTGCAAGGGTGGTCTTGCCCAGACCGGGCGGACCATAGAAAAGCGTATGGTCAAGGGGTTCGCTGCGCTGGAGGGATGCTGTCATAAATATCGTCAGCTTGTCTTTGAGCCCGCTCTGACCTATAAATTCATCAAGGGCCTGGGGGCGCAGGGTGAATACTTCGTCCTCTTTTTCATTTTTTATTTTTTCTATGAGTTTGTCGTTGTTATCGATCATTGTTTATCCCCGCAATCATTTTTTTCAGTTCCTTCGCAGCAGACTCAGAGAGGCCTTTAAAAGTTCTTCCTCTGTCCATAGCGTTTCTGATGCTGAGTTAGCCCTGGATCTTGAAATTGCGCTGATTGCTTCTCCCTGTGTGAAACCAAGGCCAGTTAGCGCTTCCATTACGAAACTGTCTGATACGCTGTCATTTTTTGTCTCTTCGCCGAAGCTCCCAATGCTGCTGAATTTTTTTGAAATTTTATTTTTTAGTTCGAAACATATGCGTTCCGCCCTTTTTGCACCCAGGCCAGGGACTGTCAGTATTGCGCTGTTTCCTGATGATATGGCCTGCAGTATCTGATCAGCATTCAGATGTCTCAGAAGTGTAACAGCGAGCTTGCCTCCTACTGTTTTCACCTGTAGGAGTTCAATAAAGAGCCGCCGTTCACGTTCGTTTGAAAACCCAAAGAGGCTTATCCCTGCATCGCTCACCTGCATGTAAGCGAAGCAGAAGAGCTCCTCAGATAGGGAGGCCTGGGAGATAAGGGACCTGGAAGAGAAAATTTCAAGGCCGAATCCTGAAACTTCAAGGGTGATGCTTTCCTCGCCTATTGATATTACCTTGCCCCGGAGAGAATTGATCATTTTCAGTACCCCTTCAGTATATTTCTGTCGAATGATGACATTGAAAGTCCTGCTATTGCAACCGCAAGAGCATCTGCAGCATCGTCTGGAGTTGGGTTTCTCTCCAGTCCGAGAAGGTTTGCCACCATGCCCTGTACCTGGCCTTTTTCTGCAGCGCCGTACCCGCAGACAGCCAGTTTTACCTCAGAAGGTTTTATCTCATAAGGCTCCAGTCCCATCTGTGCCGCGAAAAGCAGAATGACTCCCCTTGCCTGCCATACCATTTCGGCAGTAGTGATATTTCTCCCAAAAAAAAGCTTTAGGCATATCCTTTTCCAACAACCCCCTGGATGTAATGGCAGGAGTCCCTACCCTTATACCCGAAGTCTGGAACGGAGAACGAGAATCGAACGGAACCATGTTCTTGTTCACTGTAATATCTGCAGAAACCAATATCTTCTCGGCAACCTTACCGGTCAAATCGGGGAATTTGCTTCTTAAATCTATCAACATAAGATGATTGTCAGTACAGATCGGAAGAGCGT
>JAQVPO010000061.1 GCA_028702015.1 Synergistaceae bacterium
GCCGCGACCATGTCCACTCGTTCTTTCCGGCCTTTCCTTGATACATCTCCTTCTATGAGGGACTGCTGAGCAATCACTGTTGTAAACCGTTCATCCCAAAAAATTATTTCCAGATCAGGATATCTGGCGGCGATCGTCCTGGTAATTTCTCTGATGTTTTCAGCCTCAGGGCCTTCGCTGCCGCCTGTACGGAGCGGAAGACCTACCAGAAGTTTTGTAGTCTGGTAGGTCTCCATAATTTTTTTAAGCTCATCGATCCAGTCATTCTTCGTATTAAGAACCGTCAAAGCCTGGGCAAAAGTTCCCAGGGGATCGCTTACAGCGATACCGACTCTGACAGATCCTATGTCTGCTGCAACGATCCTCTGCAAGTATCCGGCCTCAGCCCTTTGAAGCAAGTCTGGCAAAAATTTCAGGAGCCTTTGCAATAGCCTCGCTGAGTCTGCCCGCATCCGGAGCTCTGCCCTGCGCCAGAGTGGGTCTTCCGCCGCCTCTTCCCCCTGTGAGATCTGCCATTTCCTTCAGGAACTTATCCGCAGCGATCCCTTTGCTGACAGCCTCATCACTTGCCATGCAGGTCAGTGTCACATGTTTTTCTTCTCCAATTCCGGCAAGAAGTATTACCGCAACAGGATACTTCTGCTTTATTCTGTCGCCGACCTGCCTGAGAAGGTCAGGATTCATGTTTTCAAACTTTTCTATGATAAGGTCTACGCCGTTGGCATTAGCTGATGGCCTGATGCTCTCTTCAATATCAGACATGGCAGCTTTGATCTTAAGTTCTCTGTTTTTTCTTTCAAGCATCTTCTTCTCGTCTAGAATTTCTTCTACCCTGCCCAAAACAGATTCGAGGTCTTCGCCCAGCATCGACATCAGATTTCCTGACATGTAGCTGAAACGCTGGAAGGCTTCCAGGGCATTCTGGCCTGTTATTGCGTTTATACGCCTTACACCGGAACCGATCCCTTCCTCACGTATGATCTTTACCACGCCTATTTCACCTGTAGCTTTAACGTGTGTGCCTCCGCAAAGTTCTGTGGAATATCCTGGTATTTCAAGAACTCTGACTTCATCTCCGTATTTTTCATCAAACAGCGCCTTAGCACCGGTTTTCTTAGCTTCTTCAATAGGCATTACAGAAGTATTTACAGGCATGTTTGCAAGTACCTGCTCGTACACAATAGACTCGATCTCACGCAGCTGATCAGTCGTAAGCGGAGCGAAGTGATTGAAGTCGAAACGCAGGAAGGTCGGCGTCACGATTGATCCGGCCTGTCGCACATGCTGTCCGAGAACTCTTGAAAGAGCCTCATGAAGAAGGTGCGTCGCAGTATGATTCCTTTGTATATTTTTTCTTCTCGTAGTATCTATTGATGCCGTCACCCGCTGATTCCTCTTGAGACTTCCCTTAATAAGCCTGCCCCTGTGGACTATCAGGTCGTTAACAGGATAAATTGTGTCTTCTACCTGGAAGATAACATTTTCAGCTGTTATAACACCGGTATCCCCGACCTGTCCTCCCTTTTCAGCATAAAAAGGCGTCGAAGCAAGAACTATATCGGCATTAGCGCCTTCAGGAATATAATCCACTTCTTTTCCATCAGATATTATTGCTGCTACTTCAGAATCAACTGACGTCTGGTCATAACCGCAAAAGCTGCTGGGACCAAGTCTGTCTTCCAGTTCGGTATATGCATTCTTTGAAATCACTGAACTTGTCTGTTTGCTTGAAGCCCTTGCGCGTTCACGCTGATCTTCCATGGCTTTGTCGAAACCGTCCCTGTCAACGGTGATCCCCTCCTCCTCGCACATCTCTTCTGTGAGTTCGAGCGGGAAGCCATAAGTGTCATAAAGGACAAAAGCTACATCGCCCGGAAGGGCGCTTATTGAATCGTTTTTCAGCTGTTTTATCTCTGATTCAAGCAAGTCGCTGCCCTGTGTAAGGGTCTTGGAAAAACGCTCCTCTTCTGTTTTAAGTATCTGCTCTATCGCACATGCCTGTTCGACAAGCTCAGAGTATTCGTCACCTATCGATTCACGTACTGATGGCAGAAGCTCTGTAAGAAAAGGTCTGTCTATCCCGAGAAGTCTTCCGTAGCGGGCGCTTCTTCTGATAAGGCGCCTCAGAACATAGCCGCCCCCATCGTTTGTGGGCAGTATTCCATCAGCGATCATAAACGCAGAAGCTCTGATATGGTCCGAAATAACCTTTACTGCCATATTCTTTTTTGGGTCTTCTCCATATTTTACTCCGCCAAGTTCACAGGCCTTGTCGATTATGATACGGAAAAGATCTGTTTCGAAATCGTTCGGAACCCTTTGAACTACAGATGCAAGTCTCTCAAGACCCATTCCTGTATCAATGTTTTTATGAGGCAGCGGAGTGAGCTTGCCGGCCTCATCCCTGTTGTACTGCATAAATACCAGGTTCCATATCTCAAGATAGCGGTCACAGTCGCACCCAACTGAGCACGTAGGCTTTCCGCACGAAAATTCCGGTCCCTGATCATATATTATCTCGGAACATGGCCCGCAGGGGCCCACTGGTCCTGCTGCCCAGAAATTATCATCCTCCCCGAGGCGGATTATCCTGTTTTCAGGAAGCCCTACCTTGTCGCGCCAGATGTCATGCGCTTCGTCATCATCAAGATAAATCGTTGCATAAAGCCTTTCAGGCTCCAGTCCGACTCTTTCCGTTAAAAATTCCCATGCCCATGGGATTATCTCAGGTTTAAAATAATCACCGAAACTGAAGTTTCCAAGCATTTCAAAAAAAGTATGATGCCTTGCGGTGCGTCCTACATTTTCTATATCGTTCGTTCTGACACACTTCTGTGATGTTGTTGCCCTTTTGACCTCCGGAGTCTTCAATCCAAGGAAGTATTGCTTAAACGGGACCATCCCCGCTATTGTGAAAAGCAGAGTAGGATCATCAGGCACCAGTGAAAAGCTATGGTATCTCCTGCATCCTTTCTCCTCAAAATATGAAAGAAATAGTTCCCTTAGTTCTTTTCCGCTTCTGTACTGCATTTAAGTTGCCTCCTGTAATGAAAAATTAAATCCGTATCCCCTCCTTTGGTCGATCAGAAAGGCGTCCGGTCTTTTATTTTATTTTTGCATCAGATAATTATACGCGGATCATGGGTATTTGTACCAGATCCGCGTCAGGAGAATAATAAATATCTCTTAAAAATTATTCATGTCCTGTCAGTTTTCTGCGTGCCGCTTTAGCCTCAGCAATCACTCTGTCTTTATCTGTTTCTGTAAAGGAACCGTTTTGATAAAGCACTCTGCCTGCCACAACAGTAGCTTTCACATCTGCGGAAGATCCCGCATATACAAGGAAGCCGGGCAGGTTGCCGCTGTCCCAGCCTACGTAATGCGGCTGATCAAGGTCTATAAGTATCATGTCAGCCTTGTATCCCTCTTTGATCAGGCCGGTATCTTTGAAACCAAGCGCTCTTGCCCCGTTTACAGTTGCCATTTTAAGAGCTTCGGCAGATGTCACGAGAGTAGGGTCATTGCCCGTGCCTTTGTGGATCATAGCTGCACAGCGAAGTTCATCCCAGATATCCAGTCTGTTGTTGCTGGCTGCTCCGTCCGTACCGAGTGCGACCCTGACTCCTGCCTTAAGATAATCAGGCAGAGGCGCAACCCCGCTGCCAAGCTTAAGGTTGCTCTTCGGATTGTGCGCAAAAGTAACGTTTTCTCTGGCATAGAAAGAAGAAGCCTCTCTGCCCACCCATACGCAATGTGCCAGAAGCAGGCTGGGCACATCTATCATGCCTGTCTCGGAAAGATACTCTTCAGGGGTCATCCTGCCTTCCTGTCCGCTGATGCTCCATTCAGAGGATGTTTCGAGCCAGTGCAGCTGAACTCCGAGATTTTCTTCCTTCGCCTTCGCAGCTATCTCCTTCATAAGGTCAAAGTCTACTGTATAGGGCGCATGGGGACCAAGCTGGACGGTTATCAGCCCTTCCTTTCCATGATAGTCCCGCGCAAGCCTCAGGTTTTCCTTTAATTTGCTGCCATCGCTGTCACCTACTATACCCCGCGACAGGCCGCATCTGATGCCGTTCTCAAGAGAAGCCTCCGCAACTTTGTCCATATAGAAATACATGTCTGCAAAACATGTTGTCCCTGTTGAGAGCATCTCCAATATCGCAAGCGCTGTTCCTTTTTTGACCATATCTCCGTCAAGATTGTTTTCTACGGGCCATATCTTTTCCTGAAGCCACTCCATGAGAGGCAGCTCTTCTCCAAGTCCTCTGAGCAGAGTCATTGCAGCATGCCCGTGAGCATTAACAAAACCGGGTATCAGGGCTGTTTTGCCCCTTCCTTCATAGGCACATCCTGAACGCAGGGTCCCAGCAGGAAAGATAGATAAAATCTTATCCCCTTCTGTAACTACGTCGCATCTATCAGCTGAGTCCCTCTCAGCATCCCAGACAACAACGTCCCTGTACAGTTTTTTTATCATATTTCTCTCCATGCTGCCAGATACTCCTTCTGCTCCTGCGTCAGGTGTTCTATACTTATTCCAAGGGATTCAAGTTTAAGCTCAGCAACTCTGCGGTCAAGCTCAGCAGGAACATTATAGAGCCCAGGAGCGAGTTTGTTGCAGCTGATATATATACATGACAGCAGCTGCATCGCAAAGCTCATATCCATTATTTCGACAGGATGTCCGTCACCTGCGGCAAGGTTGACCAGCCTTCCTTCTCCAAGAAGGTGTATCCTGCGCCCTACTGGAAGAATATATGTCATTATATTCTCCCTTGCCGGCTTCATATCGACAGCCAGTTCTGCAAGGTCAGGAATGCATACTTCTACATCAAAATGGCCTGCATTGCAGAGCAGCACCCCATCCTTCATACGCATAAAATGTTCCTTGCGTATAACTTTAGTGTTTCCGGTTACTGTAATAAAGACATCTCCGACCTTTGAGGCTTCGAGCATATCCATCACCTCAAAGCCATCCATCAGCGCTTCAAGCGCACGGTGAGGATCTACTTCTACAACTATTACTTTAGCTCCGAGTCCGGCAGCTCGTCTGGCTGCTCCTTTGCCGCACCAGCCATAACCCGCGATAACTACGTTCTTGCCTGCCACGATGAGATTTGTCGTTCTCAGGATCGCATCCCATACAGACTGGCCAGTTCCGTAGCGGTTATCAAAGAGGTATTTGCTCTGCGCGTCATTTACAGCAAGCATAGGGAATGGCAGAATACCTTCGCACTGCATTGCTTTAAGGCGCTTGATACCAGTCGTTGTCTCTTCGCATCCTCCAAGCACAGATGGAATAAGATCTCTTCTCTTTTCAATTATCATCGAGACAACGTCCCCGCCGTCATCAATTATGATCTGTGGATCCCACTTGAGCATTTCTTCGATATTTTCCGAATATTCCTGAGCTGTCATTCCTCTGCGGCTGAAAACATGTATCCCTTCTTCAACAAGTGCGGCGCAAATACTGTCTTGCGTTGAGAGCGGATTGCTTCCCGCAGTAACTACAGTTGCTCCAAGCTTGCTCATTACCTTGAGAAGACAGGCCGTTTTGGCCTCAAGATGCAGACAGCATCCTATAACAAGCCCGTCAAGCGGCTTATGCTTCTCTTCTCTCTCTGCAATAAGCCTGAGCACAGGCATATACTCCCATGCCCACTCCATCCTCCTGTGTCCCTCCGGAGCCAGATCCATGTCGGCAATCATAAATTCGTTCTTCACAACGCTGCCTCCTTCATACAGGTATATATTTCTTTTGAATTGATGATAACAGCATCCGGCGCTTTATCCTCTACGATCAGAAAACACCGTTTCGATATTTGATTTATTGCATTGTCTGAAGCGCCCCCAAAATAATATAACAGGACGCTCTGAACTTATATTACCACTCAATTCCATATATAGCTTCCAATATTTAAACTTTGGTCAGCAAAGCTGAATATAAGCGCATATCGGAAAATCCGCTTTAAATATGCTTCATCGTATAAAGAGAAGCTTCGCAGCAGTCAATATCGATCGTTCAGCTCCTTTATGCGCGGCGGCTCAAAAATACCTGCTTCAGTTATTATTCCTTTGATCAGATCTGCAGGAGTCACGTCAAAAGCAGGATTCCATACTTTAGCTCTCTCATCAACCAGGATTTCACTGCCTAGCCTTTTTACTTCGCTGTGATCCCTCTCTTCAATAGGGATAGAGGTGCCATTAGGGCAGTTAAAGTCTATGGTGCTTATGGGAGCAGCAATATAAAACGGCACATTATGTTTTTGAGCAGAGATTGCCAGACCATAGGTGCCTATTTTATTAGCAGTGTCTCCGTTAAGGGCTATCCTGTCTGCACCGGTTATAACAGCATCGATCTTCTCTCTTGACATAAGGAAAGCTGACATGGAATCACAGATAACTGTAACATCAAACCCATCTTCGCATAGCTCAAAAGCTGTCAGGCGCCCGCCCTGGAACCGAGGTCTGGTCTCGTCAGCATATATCCTGAGTTTCTTGCCGGCTTCCCTTGCGGCTCTAAAAACGCCCAGCGCTGTTCCGTAACCCGCAGTAGCAAGCGCACCTGCATTGCAGTGCGTTATTACCGCTGCCCTGTCCGGAAGTATACCAGCGCCGTTAACACCGATCATTCTGTTGATAGAGCGATCTTCTTTATCTATTTTTACAGCTTCAGATTCAAGCCTTAAATATAATTCAGGGGAATTCTTATATTCGTTATAAACTGACCGCATTTTTTCAATAGACCAGAATAGGTTGACTGCAGTAGGTCTGGTGGCAGAAAGCCTAAAAAGGGCTTCATCAATCTTTGATGGATCATGGTAAGCAGCAAGAACCACGCCGTATGCTGCAGCTACACCAATTGCAGGAGCACCTCTTACCGTCATATCTTCAATTGCCCCTGCGGTCTCCTCATAAGTCCGGCACAAGACAAATCCGACAGATGCCGGTATCTTTCTCTGGTCAAGCAGGCGCAGCATAGGAGTTTCGCTGATCCATTCTATTGTTTCCGGCAGCATCATGCTCACCTCTTTTGTACTTATTCAATTTCAAATTTTAAAATATCCAGCAGCTTTTATCTTACACCGGCTTAAGCTGTAGATCCTGTATGAAGAAAGTCAGTTCTCTCTGGTAATACTTTTTATCTCCGTATCTGCATGTCCGTCTCTGAAGTATATGGCAACGGGCTGATGCTCATAAAGCGATGAAACATCCTTGATCATGTTTCCTTCGGCGTCCCTGCATATTACGAACCCTCTTGAGATAACGTTCAGCGGGGATAGGCTGTTCAGTGCGCCGGCAGCAGAGGAAAGCATAGACTCTGCATCAGAAAGCCTGTGTGTCATATTCTTTATAAAAGAGCTGTTTGCATTGTTTATATATTCAGATAAAGGGAGACAGATTCCCCTGGTAATACTGAAATTAAGCCGCCTTTTAGAATCAGCCAGGTCCGAAGCGATATTTAAAAGCCTTTTATTAACATGGGAATTCATTGATCGCATTGAACCTTTAAGATAGGCAGAGAGTTCTTTAGAATCAGGAAAGACCCTTTCTGCAGCACCGGAAGGTGTCGGTGCGGACGCGTCTGCTGCCAGGTCTGAAAGAGTTTTATCAACCGGATGTCCCAGACCGGTA
>JAQVPO010000062.1 GCA_028702015.1 Synergistaceae bacterium
AAAACCGCTGGATGAGATCGTCAAAGTTGATAATAAAAACGTAATAGGAATGACAAGCGATGAAGTCGTCAAGCTTTTGAGAGGACCGGCGGGCAAGCCAGTCAAGATAGGCGTCAGGCGTAAAAAAGAAGAAAAGATCCTTGAATTCAATATAGTGAGGGAAATAATAAAGATAAAAACTGTCAGACTGGAAATGCTTGGCGGGAAAATCGCATATATAAAAATAAACCAGTTTAACCTTAAAACAGATTCGGAGCTTCAGACGATCATAAAAACTGCAAAATCTAAAAAGGCGGCAGGTATCCTGCTCGACCTCAGAAATAACCCAGGAGGCCTTCTAACTTCCTGCGTTGATGTAACCTCACAGTTCATAAACGGCGGTGTTGTCGTAGGAATGAAAGGACGTTTTGAAAAGGCAAATGACACGCTGTATGCCGCTGAGGGAAAGGCTACTAAAATGCCTGTCGTAGCTCTGGTAAATGAGGGAAGTGCCAGCGCTGCCGAAATACTGGCCGGGGCTCTGAAAGACCACAAGAGAGGTACTATAGTTGGGACTAAGACATTTGGCAAGGGATCCGTGCAGTCTCTTTTCAACCTGCCTGATAATTCGGGCATATATATCACGATCGCCCGCTATACGACCCCTTCCGGATTCGTTATCGACCACAAAGGGCTTGAACCCAATGTTAAGGTAGAGGGTGAGATAACAAAAGAAAAGAAGAACGACAAGCAGCTGCAGAAAGGCCTTGCAATACTGCGTAAGAAAGTTGCATCTAAAACAAAAAAAGCTGAATAGAAAAGGCTGATCGAATGGCAAGGCACTATAAACGCAAAGAGAGCTTCATATACTGTCTTATCAAACTTGCAGTTATTGCAGTTCTCTTTTTTGCGCTTCTCTTCGTCTTTTGCAGACTTTACCCTGAAAAATTTTCTCCTTCTGTCCTAAGCAGGGCAGATAGTGTTTCTGTAGCTGTGCATCAGTTAAAAACAAAAGCTATCGCCCTCTTTAAAGGTACCGGGGATGATTCAAAAGTGATAACAGGGAAGAATTCCCCTAAAAAAGAGACGGAAATATTTCCGCTTGCCAGCAAGGACATAAAAGCCGAGAGTCCCGTTGCTTCAAGAGAAGCAATTGACAAAAGACCTGTCCTTGCAATTGTGGTGGATGACGGAGGAAATGCGCTCGATATGGCTAAAAAAGCAGCATCTCTTGATATTCCTCTCACATGGGCGATCCTTCCTTATACGAGATATGCAGGTGACACTGCTGCCGTTGCAGAAAAATCCGGCATACCCTATCTTCTGCATCTGCCTATGCAGGCGGAAATAGACAAAGATCGCAAAGAGTACATAATAGGTGAGGGAATGGATCGAAACAGGATAAGAGATGTCACGCTCAAAGCCCTGGACTCGCTCCCTTCGCCGATAGGGATAAACAACCACAGAGGTTCACTTGCTACTTCAAAGTGGGACATAATGGTTCCTGTAATTGATGTACTCAAAACCAGGGACTTACTGTTTCTGGACAGCAGGACGTCCGGAAAAAGCGTAGCGTATGAGGTGGCAAAGGCTGCGGGTATAACGGCTTTGAAAAACAGCGGATTTCTTGATGGAACACCAGATAAGGATTCAATAAGAGCAAGGTTTGACCATGTAGTCAAAACAACGCAGCAGAGAGGGAACATGATAGTGATATGCCATTTCAGGCCGGCAACCCTTCTCTTTCTTGAAAAACTGAATGAGGAATATGCGGAACTTCCGGTCAGGCTGGTAACACTTCCGGAAATGGCTGGAATAATCAAAGAAAACGAGGACAAGGAAGAACAATGATGACAGGATCAGAGACAAACATGGTCATTGGGACACAATGGGGCAATGAAGGCAAGGGAAGGATCGTTGACTTCATCGCTAACAGGTCTGATGTTGTTGTACGCTGTCAGGGGTCTTCAAATGGAGGGCGTACTATATTTGCCTGCGGTGAAAAGTACAGGATAAGCTACCTGCCGAGCGGTATACATCATGATGGCAAAAACTGTCTTATCTGCGGAGGGGTCACGCTTGATCTTGAAAGGGTCTCAGAAGAGATCGCAATGCTCAAGGAAGCAGGTGTCCTGAAAGCAAGGCTTACTATAAGCAAATCGTGCCATCTCATACTTGATTATCATAAGAAACTTGACGTGCTTGACGGAAGGATACTTGGCCACGAGAGGAACAGAACTATGGTCGAACAGGGATTCGGACACTGCTGTTCTGACAAATACAGAAGGATGGGTATAAGGGCTGCCGATCTTCTCTATCCTGATATTCTGCATGACAAGATAAAAGAAAATTTGAAGGTAAAAAACGAGTACTTCACAAACATCTATGGAGAAAAACCGCTGGATCCTGATGAACTGTATTCCAAATGTCTTCGCCTCGGGGAAAGGCTTATCCCTTATATAGGTACCACGGAAGAGATAGTTGAGAGTGCAGTATCAAAAAATCTTGGAATACTTTTCGAGGTATGCGACGGAGCGCTCAACGACGTTGACCGCGGCATATATCCTTATGTGATGCCTATAACTTCTATATCAGCGGCAGCGCTTGCAGGCACAGGGCTAAGGTGGAATTCACCGATGAGGATAATCGGTGTTGCGAAAGCGTACTTGACAAGAAATGACAGCGGACCATTTGTTACTGAGGAGGCAAGCGCGGTAACTGCTTTTATCAGAAACAGAGGAAAAGAGTTTACAGGAGTATCCATGGAACCAATGCGTTTGGGATGGCTTGACCTGCCCGCCCTTAAGTATGCAATTAAAGAGAACGGAGTGCATGCACTTGCACTTACAAAGCTTGATGTCCTTACCGGAGTTGATGAACTTAAGATCTGTACTGGATACAATGTTGATGGTGAGGAAAAGAAACTGCTTGACATGACGGGCCGTGATGCGTGGGAGGCCACTCCCGTATACAGGACTTTTAAGGGATGGGAAGAAGAGCTTTCTTTATACAATGATTTCAAAACCTTACCGGCAGAAGCACAGGAGTATATAAATTTTATTGAAGAAGAGACCGGTCTTCCTGTCATTTGGGTCGGAGTCGGATCTGACTGGGGGAAGGCTATTTTGATAAGAAGGTAGGAATAATAAATATAAATTTATCCGAAACTACGTTTCCATGTACCCGTCTGATACGGAAGAGAAGATCCTCTCCTTTTGCTGGCCACAGCAGATCTGTCACCACTATTTATGCTGAAACATATTTATCTGCCCTGCCATATTTTATTCTTACCTCTTATATATCTTATATCAGCAATACTTAAATGTTTGACGGCATAGCTTTTCCTGAATGTCGATCTGAAATCTGGGGCTTGGACCCTTATTGTCTGATTAAAAAAATATAATTGCTCTCCGATCTGCTTTGTAAGATTAAATTATTGCGCAGAATAAATTCTACAGAGGAAGGGAAATGTTATCTTACCTATCCTGACCATAAAGGAACATTAAATATAGCCAGCAAGCCTTCTCAGACATTGAATCCTTTTGTTTTGCAGATTTTATTAAATCTTTACCACAGGACGTTTGTTATACCGTTGTGTGTGTCTTGCAAATGTTACAAAAGATATAACGCTTTGTAACATTTTTGTAAACAAATATAAAAAAGACTTATAAATCGTTTATACTTTTGCTGCGGAGTATGCATATAAACGTCATTAATAGGGGAAACGGTATGAAGAACAATGTCTTTAAATATAATGTTGTTGCAGCTATAGATATTGGCTCATACAGCATAAAAATGAAGATAGCTGGTGTAGGTCAAGGAGGCAGTGTCACTGTCCTTGAAACTCCCAAAAGACTATTGAATATAGGGAAAGATATTTTTTCTACTGGAAAAATAAAGAACGAGCTTATTGAAGAGATATGCAGCATCCTGAAGAACTACAAAAAACTGATAGCGGAATATAAGGCAGACAAAGTTATGATAGTTGCTACAAGCTCTTTCAGAGAGGCTGACAACTGCGATTATCTGCTTGATCATGTATACCGGAAAACCGGCTTCAAAATAGAAGTTATAAGCGAGTCGGTAGAAAAATTCTATATGTACAGCTCAATTAAAGATGCTCTTCCGAATTTCCATAAACTGAAAAAAGAGGGCGTCTTAATTGCGGATGTCGGTTCAGGCGGTTTGGAGACGGGGCTGTTTTTTAAAGGTGAGCTCGTTTTTACACAGTATATAAGGATGGGCGCACTGAGGCTGAAAGAAGTTTTAAGCGATCTTGAGAGGCGTACTCTTAACTTTCCTAACCTGATAAGCGAATATATTGAAAGCGAAATTGATACATTAAAGCCCTTGCTTCTCAAAAACCCAATCAATAATTTTATAATAGTCGGTTCGGAGATCCGGCTTATCCACAATATTTTGAAATCCAACAGCACTAACTATGACTATTCCAGTATGACGAAAAAAGACTTTTACACAATATATCGTCAGATCGTCGGTAAATCACAGAAACAGATTATTGATACGTACCAGATAAACCAGGGCAGTGTCGAGATCCTTGTGCCCGCCTTGCTGATATATGAAAAATTCCTTTCTTTCACTTATGCATCTGTGATTTACACACCGGATGTATCTCTTTGCGACGGCATTCTAAGATATCTGACAGATAAAAAATTTAATATTGTCAGCGATGAATTTTCATACAGGGATATCGTTATATCTGTTAAAAAAATGTGTGAGAGATACTCGTATGACATAAAACATTCTGAGTATGTAGAAAAAATCTCACTCTCCTTCTTTGATAATTCCAGATGTCTGCACGGATATTCCGTCAGAGAGCGGCTTTATCTGCAAATTGCAGCTATAGCGCATGATGTCGGGAAATACATAAATTTGAAAGAACATAATGTTATATCCCACAATATAGTCCTGCATTCGGACATACTTGGACTTTCCAAAAATGAGATCCGGATAATAGCAAATGTAATCAAATACCATTCCCACACTGTTCCTTCAATTGAAGATACGGACTACGTGTCCCTCGATTTTAAAAGCCGTCTGACAGTATCAAAGCTTGCTGCTTACCTCAAAATTGCAGATTCTCTGGATAAGAGCCACAAACAAAAACTTTTTGGTGTCAGAGTCGTGTCTGATGCTCAGACTTTTTCAATCAGGGCTGAAACTGATCAGGATTGCCTGCTTGAGGAGTGGGAGTTCGATAACAAGAGCAATCTGTTTAAGGAAATATACGGGATCAGGCCGACTTTACTGATAGAGAGAAGATAGCCGGAGGCTGATATGAAAAAACATATTAATAACGACAGCAGGTTATTCATCAACAGGGAATTGAGCTGGCTTGAATTTAACACGAGGGTGCTTGAGGAAGCCCAGGATAAATTTAACCCGCTGTTTGAGAGGATCAAATTTCTTTCCATTGTTAGCTCAAACCTTGATGAGTTTTTCATGGTTCGTGTCGGCTCTCTTAAGGATCAGATCAATGCAGGATTTGATAAGCCTGATGCCTCTGGTATCACAGCTAGAGAACAGGTGCAGATGATTTACGAAAAAGTCGCGCCGATGATACGGGATCAGTACAACTGTTTAAGTTACTCATTACTGCCCTTTCTGAAAAAAGAGGGAGTCAGTTTCAAGAGCGGCAATAAATTGAGCCAGAACCAGCTCAACACGATCAATGAATATTTCGAAAACGAGGTTTATCCTGTCCTTACGACTATGGCGGTTGATGAAAGCAGGCCATTTCCCCTTATTGCCAACAGGACTTTGAATCTTGCTGTTCTTTTAAAAAATAAAGATAAATCAGGATGTTTCTTTGCGACAGTGCAGGTCCCGTATGTTTTGCCAAGATTTATAGAAGTGCCGGACAGCGCACAGGAATTAAGTTATATTTTGATGGAAGAAATAATAAGGATGAATATATCTAAATTATTCAGCGGCTACAATATATTAGCTGTGAACGCCTTTAGGATCACAAGAAACGCGGACCTTACCCTGAATGAAGATGAGGCTGACGACCTGCTGCTGGAAATTGAAAAGTCACTGAAGATGAGGAAGTGGGGTGCCGCAGTCAGACTGGAAGTCGAAGCTAATTGCGACGAAAGGATAATAGCCATACTCAAGGAGGCGCTGGAACTCAGCCAGCAAAGTATTTTCCGGATCAAAGGTCCCATTGATCTTACCTTCCTTTCAAAAATAACATCCCTGCACGGCAGAGCCAATCTTAAAAACCCTGTCTATCCCAGCGTATATCCGCCTGTATTTAAAGAGTACAGCGATTTTTTCTCTGCAATAAAGGCGAAGGATATCCTTGTACACCATCCGTACGAGGACTTTCAGTCAGTAATAGACTTTGTAAATATGGCAGCCGATGATCCTGATGTATTGGCTATAAAGATGACATTGTACAGAATAAGCAGTGATTCACCGATCATAAGAGCCCTTCTTCGCGCAGTTGAAAACGGAAAACAGGTTACAGTCCTGTTCGAGATAAAAGCCAGATTTGACGAAGAGAATAACATCCAATGGGCAAAAAAACTTGAAGAGGCCGGATGTCATGTGACCTATGGACTGATAGGTCTCAAGACTCACTGCAAGGCGATTTTGATTATCAGGAAGGAATCAGATGGAATAAAACGTTACGTTCACATGAGCACCGGTAATTACAACGAAATAACAGCAAAGCTTTACACTGATATAGGGCTTTTTACGTCAAACAGACACATAGGGGCGGATGCTTCAGCACTGTTCAATAAACTGACCGGCTACTCTGACCAGCCTGATTTCTATGCTTTTAATGCAGCGCCTTTTGGCCTTAGGAGAAAAATATCCGAACTCATAAAAAATGAAATAGATGTGTCTGAACGGAACAAACAGTCCGGCAGGATCATGATAAAAATCAATTCCCTCGTGGATTCTGAAATAATAAAGCTTCTTTACAAAGCGTCAGCCAGCGGAGTCAGAGTTGACCTGATTGTAAGGGGGATATGCTGTCTTCGTCCGGGTATAAAGGGTATAAGCGAAAATATCAGGGTGATAAGCATCGTGGACAGATATCTGGAGCATAGCCGGATCTTTTATTTCAATAACGGCGGAAGGAAAGATATTTTCCTTTCGAGCGCGGATCTTATGGAAAGGAATCTGGACAGGAGAGTTGAGCTTATGTTCCCTGTTTATGACGAGGATCTGAAAGAAAGGCTGAAAACCATTCTTGAGAGCTGTTTGAAGGACAATGTAAAAGCAAGGGAACTTGATAAAAACGGCAATTATTCAAGAGTGAACAGAAGAAACAAAAAGCCGGTCCACGCACAGGCATATTTTTATAAAAACATTCTCTGATATATATGCAATAAAATTTGGACTGCAGTAATTTTTACGAACAGGCAATCGGTATATGAACAGGAAGGGCAGACGGATACAGCCTGACCTGATAAATCAAGCTGATTTCAGAGGAGGCCACTATGAAAAAGACATATGTACTTGATACCAATGTGATAATACAATCCCCATATGCTCTATATTCTTTTGAAGACAACAAGGTAGTGCTTCCGATAGCTGTTCTTGAA
>JAQVPO010000063.1 GCA_028702015.1 Synergistaceae bacterium
CGCCTTCTGCAGCAAGTTCACCCAGTGGGTCTGCGCCGATACAGCCTTTGTATTCTTTTATAGATCCGCCTCTTCCTGAGGCCCTGGCCTCAGCAGCAATCAAAGAAAGGAGCGGCACCACAGATGTACCCGCATATATATGTACCGGTGTTACAGATAGATCCATTCCTTTAAGTAATTTATCCGCATCTTCCAGGTTAGATACAGAAACTCCTCTGTAATCGCCCCTGAAAAATTCCTGATCAGGATCTCTTCCGGATCTTGTGCAGGCGTCAAGTTCAAAATAAAACGTATCTGATCCTTTTTTGATTTCATTGAGCATTGACAGGTTTGCTTCTTCAGGCAGGACATTCGTGCAGCTTTGAGAAATATCCCACGGTTCTGCGACATAGCCTGAAGCAGCAGCTCCTCTCCTGAACGAAGGAATCCCTGGCAGATCCTTGTCTTCAGTCACAGCTGCCATGTCCTCCTCTGTATAAATAGGATTCAGCCTGATGCCTTCGTATGTGTTCGTATACATACGTTTTTCAAATGGAGCCCCTTTGAGTGCAGCAAGCACTTCATCCTGCCATTCCTTTTTCGTAGGAGGAGTAAATTCATCAAACGAAACAGTCGAAACTTTGCCGCCGTTCATTGCTTTTTCATTCATTAACCTGGCATCCTTTCGTTAAAATTTTACACGGGCAAAAAAAAAGCCGCCCTTTACGCGGGCGGCTTTAATACACATTATGGAATCAAAAAAGGATAAACTCCCCTTCTGAAGATCGCAACAATGTCCGCCCGCGCAAACAGTCTGCAAAAACATAATGCAGACCGGTCTCCTGACTTCCGTTCATCCTACTCGCGCGCCTTCCCGAAAATATCAGTGGCAATGCGGTTTCGTCACGGTTACAGTGGCGGGGCCGTCCCAGATTTACACTGGATTCCCGAACATCTGCATTTCTATTGTTTTTGGCATTATACATTTTGAAATTATAGACTGTCAAGAAACAATTTATTTGTTAAGCTGTTTAGTATGTTAAATAAACACAATAGCATCTAACAGTTTTACCATTTGTACTTGACATCATGATAAAGTGGCTGTATTATCTCCTCCAATCACTTGAAGATCTAAAAATCAGAAGCTGAAGGAGGCTCGCGGAAATGCTGATCGGTATGATAAGAAACCTTTCCTATTACGCTTACTCTTATCCTCGCTGCAATCATGCCTCGGGGCAATTGGTGCTTTCTGCGAAGTCTGAGTCAGCTTAAAGATATTACTGCTGAATGATACTTCAAGGATCGCCGGCCCGAGGGCCGGCGATCCTTTTTTGTGCCTTTGCTGGGGTCAAGTTTTTTAAATCAAATCGAAAAATAATTATTTGGAGGGGTCATAAATGTTCAATACAGATATGTGGGTAGTGGTTTCGGGAGCTTCGCTTTTATGGGGCGCAGCTTGGTCGGTAATAAAAATCATCAGGTCGGTGAAATAAAATGTTTACTTTTGCTCCGCTGTGGATCGGGTACGCCATCCTTCTGGTTCTGATAGCCAAATATTCCAAAAGCAGGGATGCATTACTCCCAGGAAAAGTGGGCGTTGCTGTTCAGGCTCTCGCATATGTCGCCACATACGTTTCAGCTGTAGCGCTGGTAGGGTTCGGAGGTTTATGCTATATCTTCGGCATGCAGATGCTGCTTATCGCAGCTGGCAATGTCTGGCTTGGCACATGGTTCGTTTACCGTTATCTCGCATGGCCTACCAGATTATGGCAGAGGAAGCTTGATTCTAAAACTCCGGCGGAATTTTTATCAAAAGCTTTTGAGACCCCCAAGCTGCAGGTATTCATCGGTTTGATATCTACCATCCTCCTTATAATCTACGGTTCGGCTGTATTCAAAGGCGCTGCGGTGATGGTTTCCGGAGTCCTTCCTATTTCGACCAATACAGCGCTTGCCTGCCTGGTGGCCATTGTAGGCATGAGCGTAGTCTGGGGCGGCCTTAGGGGAGTGCTTTACACTGAAGCCTTTCAGGGTCTCGTGATGATACTGGGAGTAGGGGCTCTTCTTCTCTCGCTGCTTCGCGAGGTTGGAGGCCCTATGGCAGGTCTTCACGCGCTGGCAGCGCTTCCTCCTACGGAAGCTGCAAACAACGGGTTTCTCGCCCTGAGCAGCGGTCCTGCCGGGCTGAATATTATCTTTCTTACACTTGTGACATCTGTCGGGATCTGGGCACAGCCCCAGATGATACAGCGGCATTTCGCGCTGAAAAGCACTCAGGAGACCAAAAAAGCGGCACCTCTGGCAATGCTTGCCCTCTCAATAGTTGTAGGCGGAGCCTACTTTACAAGCGCGCTCTCAAGGCTCATTCTCGGTCCCGGGATAACTAATCCCGATACCGTTCTGCCGGCGCTGGTGCATAAGCTTCTTCCGACATTCGGTCAGCAGCTTTTCGCCCTTGCTATAGTTTCAGCGTCACTCTCCACCGCATCAGCCCTACTGCATATAGCAAGCGGCAGCCTCGGACGTGACGTATTTAAAAAACACCTGACCGGCTGGTCATGGAGGATCGCAGTAATATTCTGCACTGCATGCAGCGGTATCTTCGCGCTGAAAAGCTCATCAATAATAGCGCTAATTTGCGCTACGAGCTGGACTATACTCGCATGCTCAATACTTGTACCTTATCTTGCACTTCTGATCCAGGGCCCCAGAGCAGGTTCAAGCGCGGCATTCTGTTCATCAGTTTTCGGCCTGGCCGGCACTTTAGCCTGGTATCTCCTTGCATACAAAACAACATCAGTTGGTATAAGCGGTATATCAGCACCCGGGCTAATCGGCGCGATACATCCGATCCTGCCTGGAACAGCAGCATCTCTCACTGCGTTCATTCTCTTCGCAAAAAAGGGAACACTGGTCATACCCTCCCTTTCCGGATCCTCCGCGGAGGCAAAGGGCAGGGACTAAAACCAGCGGCATAAAATCACATAGACGCAGCGGCTGAAAACTTCAAATAACAGTTATAAAAACATATAAACCAGTTATGATCCAGACATCAAGAATCCCGGCACTGTACGGGCCGGGATTCTTGATGTCTTATTATTGTATTATATGCAATGCTGTCGCAATAGGCTAAGCGATCATCCTGAAGCATAAATAAAACTTTGAGATATTTTTTTAGTTTGCTTTTAAAACATCTCTCATGTGTCCTCCTGTGCCGGCTACAATGTGTTCAAAAAATCGCTTACAGCGTTAAGTCCTTCTGAAAGGATCTCCTTCCTCGGAGCATATCCTATGCGAAAGTGTTTTTCAAACTCAAAACAGCTCCCTGGGACAACAAAGGCTCCGTTGTACTCGAACATGCGCCGGCAGAATTCCTCAGACTCTATTTCGTGGTCATATCTGATCAGTGCTGTGGTTCCTGCCTCCGGAACTGTGAAACTGATTCTGTCTGTCCGGTTTACCCAGTCTGTAAGAATTTTCTTGTTTTCCATAAGGATATTCATGTTCCGTTCCAGTATCTTCTTTTTATTTTTCAGGGCTATCAGAGCAAGCGCGTCATCGACCATCCCGCAGCTGATAATATTGTAGTCGCGATGCCTGAAACATTCTCTGACAAATGCCTCATCCGCAGCGATCCAGCCAAGTCTCAGGCCTGCGAGTGAGTATACTTTCGACATGCTCGAGGTGCTTACGCCCTTTTCATATATATCGGCTATCGATGGCACGGTGTAGCTTCCTTCGTGCTCAAGCCCGCGGTATACTTCATCGCACACCACCCATGCACCCGCTTTATCTGCAATCTCAGCGATCTCTTTCATTAGCTTTTCACCGAAACATGCGCCGGTGGGATTATTAGGAGTGTTTATAACGATCGCTCTGGTATTTGATTTGACAAGCGACCTCAGTTTGTTCATATCAGGCATGAAGCCTTCTTCTGGTTCCGTGCGCAGACGCCTGACCTTAGCCCCGAAGGATTCAGGAAGGGAATATAGCTGCTGATATGTCGGATAGACGGCAACGACCTCGTCCCCGGGCCTCACCAAAGTAAAGAGCGCAAGAAAATTAGCGCCTATCCCTCCGTTCGTCACAAGAATATTGTCTATCGTCTTTTTTTTCTTGTAGAGCTGCGTTATCTGATCCCTGAGTTCAGCGCTCCCCGGTATAGCTCCATAGGTCAGCCTGGTCTCCGCAAGCCTTCCGAAAAACTCTTCTCTGTCCACAGAAGCAATATCAAGCAGCTCTCCTATTTTCAACGATTCCACGCAAGTTTCAGCAATGTTGTATTTGGCATCATCCTCGTATTTATTCATCCACTCTTCAACTTCAAAAGCTTTGATCTCCACGCTGAATTCCCCCAATACATATAGTAGTATGAATAAAGCATAACAGAATTTAGCTCTTCTGTGACATAAGATCTCCCATATCTTTTCTGTAAAAAAGACGGCATGCAGAATTATTCTCTGCACACCGCCTTATCTGTATTAAGCTGGATCTGCCGTTCTACTTTTTCAGATAATCTATAACTGACTGGATAGCGTTCAGCGCATCAGGGGGAAGCGCGTCCATTCCGCCCAGTTCCGTCTGTCTTGATTTAACAAACTGCATCCTGTCATTCATCCTGTTTATAAACTGCTGCTTGAAGGTCCAGTTTTTGAAGTCCACATCAAATCCAGGGATCTTAAGTACTTCCATCCCCGGTATTCCTCCGAACGGTACAAATTTCGCTTTTCCCTCAACAATATCCTCAAGGATACTCAGCGTTGTATTTTTCTCTACCTTCTTGTCAAGGAAAGAGCCGGTGTTCAGTATGTAGCAGTCGACTCCGTCCTCGAAAAGGGATCTGAATCTTATATAGTCCATGGCAAGCGGGTATGTCCTGAAGGGGTTGGCATAGCTCTCGATCACAAGAGCATCAGGATCGACCCCCGGAGCAAGACGCTCTGCAGAGGTCCTTCTTGTGGCAAGTGTTGCACCCATCACTGATGCAAGCGAGTTTCCGGTTATCTTAAGGACAGGAGGTATCGTCGGGTCTTTCATGAGCCAGAATATCGCGTTGAGCGGTTCGTCTATCCTGTCGATCCTGTTGGGAGACCAGAACCTCGATTTTACTGCACGGCCGTTGCCGTTCCTTATATCCTCGCTCACCACGAACAGCCTGCCGTTCTCGTCAACCACCGCCCCGCAGTTCTGCAGGGAAAGAAGGAACTTATTGTCCTCACAGCCCATAGGATAATCCTGCATCTTGTCAAAGTAAGCAGGTTCAAGCGCTATCGCATACTTTTCCTTCACATTGATCACGACTGCATCATCGTGAAGCACTGTCACATCATACTTGCCCTTATGCTTCGCATGTGTCAGTGTGGATTTACCTGAACCGGAAAGACCGAAGACAGCCATAACAAACTTCCTGTCGCTTCCGTCCTTCAGCTTGTATCTTTTGACCCCTCCGTGGCAGGCAGCATAGCCGTTCCTGGCGCCTACACCCCATGCAAGAGTCAGGGTACCCTTCTTAAACTCGCCGAAATACCTCATCCCAAGGATCGCGGCACAGTTCTGTTCCGGCGAGAAGAAGGCGAGACCGAGGGGATAATCGGGGTGTGTCCATTCAGGATCAATAAACACATACAGGTCTCCGTCCCTGGGCAGATCTCTCGACTTGGCATAACGCTCTCTGTATTCATCATTCATATACTGGAAGTTCAGCATCCAGTTATATATCGAGTTCTCAAAACCTGTCGGCACCATCACGTTTGCCCTTACCATAAAGTCCTCTTCGAGACCGATCACTGCTTCCGCTGAATAGAACTTCCTGAACCTGGAATTATATATTGCCTCACGAAGAAGGGTTGCATATTCAGGGACAGAGACATTGGGATATCCAACGATCCTCCTTGCGGCGGCACATCTTCCGAAGACAGCACCGTCGTTGAACAGCAGTACATTGGAGCCTTCCGGAAGCCCAAGTTCAGCCGGGCGGTGAACAGGCATTCCTGTGAGCTCTATGGTCCCAGGACTGTTCTTTGCAAGCTCATATGCCTGTGAAAGATCCTTGATCCTTTGTACATTGTTTCCGTAGAAAGCTGTCTCAATAGTCGTCCTTATAGGAATCGCATTGAGTTTTTTAAAGCTCTCGAGATCCACGAAATGCCCCTGTGTAGCCATTTAAAATTTCCTCCCTGGGAAATAAATGATATTTTTGCACAAAAAACAACTGCGGCGTTTTGAACGCCTTGGCTATAGCTTACATCAATAATAAAAATTAGCAAGAGTGATGGTGCAAATTATACAATTTACTGAAAATTAAGAAACGGCCCAGTCTTTTAGACTGGACCGTTTCTTAATTTATTGAAATATTGCAGTTATTTAAGATGGACAGTATAACTTAAGGAAAGGATATGCGCCGTGTTGTCCCGGACATCTGCATAATCTGTCTGCACAGGACTATATTTATAACCCTGAACGACCCTGTCTTTGATCCACATGTATCCCCAGGCAAAGGCAAGCTCTGAATTTCCGCTGCGCCTTTTGAAGCCGATGCTTATCGTCTGCCTGTCTCCCGTCGGTACCATGAAGTCCATCGTCTCGTCGGGCATCGGGCTGTTGTCGTAGGCATAACCGCCAAGAATGCTCCACGTGTCATTGATCTTATGCTCGATCCCGAACTGGTAGCGCCAGACATCTTTCCAGTTCTTTACGTCAGTGCTGGTCTGCAGGCTATTATCAAATTTTATTTCAAGCTTGTCATATGTGCTCCACTTGGTATAGACCGCCCCCACTTCTACCCTTGTCCTATCGTCAAACTTGTGTCCCAGGCCAAGCGTGATGCTGTCCGGAAGCGTAACAGTCCCATGCGCTCCGGTGCTTAGAGATGGGATTGATAAATTTGCGTCTGCATCCATCTTTTGTGTTATCTTGGACCTGTAAACCGCGGCAAACGATGTGGAATCCGTTATATCATAGTTGAGACCCAGCAGCCAGCCCCAGGCTATATTGTCGCCTGTAAGCTCGAAATCGACATACCCAAACGTGGTACTGGGGATCCTTTTTTTAATATCAAGTTTTATGTAGTTTATATCTGCGCCGGCGGCTACCGAGAGTTTGTCTGTTACTTTATAGGCTACTGTAGGCTGAAGTGTAACGCCGGTTATTTTTGCAAGATAGCTGTTGTAGCGTCCAGGCCAGCCCGGGTCGTATTCAGTTGAGTTGCCGAACCTGCTGAAGAGTCCTATCCCCCACCAGAGCTTCTCACTCTGCTGGTTCACATAATAGAAGTTAGGGACATATCCGGGGGCTTCGGTATTGCTCCATGTGTCGCCGCCTGCCCAGGCCCCGTGAAAATCGACTCTTCCCCTCGGGTTTATGTACGAAAGCCCTCCGCCGATCCATCTGCCCTTGAGCCTGGTGATGCCCGCAGGGTTGTAGGCCAGCAGAGACGGATCATCGTCAGCGAACATATAGGATTCTCCCATCGCCACTCCTCCTGCAGACCATTCATAGATAGCAAATCCATCAGCGAATGCCGCGCCAGGCACTAAAATGATCGTGAGCAGCAGCAAACAAAGGAAACCTTT
>JAQVPO010000064.1 GCA_028702015.1 Synergistaceae bacterium
CACAGGCGAAGCTGCGTCCCCAGCTCCGGGAAGGGATATCGCAAATTCGACCCTTTCTCCGCAGTTTGGCCTCGTTGCGACATTTTCTGCATACTGGTCCTTTGTAAGTATCTGCTCAAGCAGTGCGCGGAGCTGGGTCTCCCCCCACGTTCCTCTGACTTTAACGTTTGACAGGACTTTCTTAAGATCCCCAACATCAGCTGTAAGGGCTTTCATTTCACCAAGCCCCTTGTGGACAAGCTCAAGCCTCTCAGATACAGTAGAAAAGGCCTCTCCCAGTCTCTTTTCAAGGGTCGAATGCAGCTGCTCGTCAACAGTGGCACGCATCTTCTCAAGCTTTTCCTCGTTATTCTTATGTATTTCCTGAAGCTTGGCTTCCACTGTCCCGCGGACTGCTTCAAGTTTTTCTTCATTGAGCCTGCTTATGTCAGTAAGCTGACGTGAAAAAGATTCGAGACTCTCCCTCTGGAGGTCGCCTATTTCTTTTATCCGCCTGGACTGCGAGTCCCCGAAAGAGGCAAGGTTCCTGGACTGTTCTTCACGGGCTGCTCTGGCCTCATCCCGCTGTTCCTTTCTTATGGATACGAGATTCTCGTTTATACCGCGTTCTGTATCCGCAAGTTTTCCTTCTACATTCTGAAGCCTCACAAGAAGCTCCCTGGACACCTGCTCTATCACTGAACTGTTTTCCTTAAGCCTGGTCATCGACGCAATCGCATAAGCTGCTGCAAGAACGAGCGCTATGGCTATTCCAATAAATAAATACATCAGTCAGACTCCTCTCTTAACCAAAGCATTATTATAAACTAAAAGAAGAAAGCCTCGGAATAAAACTGCAGGATATAAAAGGCTAAAAAGTTATTAGCCGGCAATGCACTTGAATAAGTATAACCTTGTAGGTTTCGGAACAATGAAATATGATGGTCCTAGAGATACATAGATCAAAGGCAAATTGGACATTAGCAACATAATTACGGCTTCCTGCTGCACCAGCAGAGCAAAAAATGTGATTCTTGGCTTATCTCAACAGATGCAAGGAAACCAAATGATTGCTGCACATCCGGAGGAAGAAAAAATGGATACATTAAAAAATAAAATATCCGGGAACGATCCATACTGCGTACTGATAACAATAACAATGATTGCTTCTGCTACATCCATTGGCCTGCTGTTTCGAGCAATCAGCTTTCCTGAGGCAAATATTGTTATAGTTTATCTTCTTTCCGTCCTTATAACGGCCAGGATTACACGGGGATACGTTTATGGGATCGCCGGATCTGTTATTGCAACCTTTGCATTCAACTATTTCTTCACCAAACCATACTATACTTTTTCTGTAAACGATCCGACATATATAATCACATTTGCAATTATGACAGTCACGGCCTTTATCACAAGCGCGCTAACCTCCGAAGCCAAACAGAACGCTATGGAAGCGCAGGAAAAAGAGGCTGAGACAAGCGCACTGTTTCAGCTTATGAACCGGCTGACTGATGCAGCGGACATGTCCGAGATTGCAGGCATAACGACTGAGACGATAAGCAAGACGATAAACTGCCGGGCCGCGTGTCTGTGCTTTGACGAAAACGGCAGACCCGAACAAAGCTTTATACAGCAGCAAAGCACCGGGAAACAGGTTCGCCGTAAAGTACATGATGCTTCTGAAATAACAGACAGCATAGAGGGACTGAGGACTGCCTTTGCCATAGGAGAAGAATTCTATGATTGGCCTATCTATGGCCGGGAGACAATACTCGGCATACTTAGGATACCGAAAGAAACCGCCATTGTTATGAGCGAACCGAACAAGCGTTTTTTACGTTCAGTAATTGAAAGCACTGCACTTGCTATGGACCGCTTCCGAAGCGCGCAGCAGCAGCAGAGATCCAGGGAAGAAATCGAACAGGAACGCTACAGGAGCAATCTTCTGCGTGCAATATCACATGATCTGCGCACACCCCTTGCCGGGATTATGGGAACAGGAGAAGTGCTAATGGATATGACCTGCAAGGATGATCCGAAGTACTCTCTGGTCCAGGGAATATATAAGGATGCGGACTGGCTTTATTCGTTAGTTGAGAATATCTTGAGCCTCACTCGCTTACGAGACGGAAAACTGGCTATTGCCAAGCAGCCGGAAGCTGCTGAAGAAGTAATAGGCGGCGCTGTTAACCTCATGATAAAAAGATATCCCAAATACGAAATAAAGGTCCGTGTACCTGAAGAGTTATTGATCGTACCCATGGATGCAAAGCTGATCGAGCAGGTTCTGGTCAATTTACTTGACAATGCGATCAAGCATTCGCCCTCTGACAGTGAAATTTGCGTATCCGCAGTCAAAGAAGAGAATAATGCCGTCTTCACTGTCTTGGATTCGGGTAATGGGATATCTGTATCCGATTTGCCAAACATCTTCAAGATGTTCTACACGGCACGTCCGGAAGAAGGCGACTCTCAGCGGGGAATCGGACTGGGCCTTACCATATGTGAAGCAATTATAAATGCGCACGGCGGATCAATCGAAGGTCACAACCGTACAGACAGACAGGGCGCTGAATTTGTTTTTAAGCTTCAGATGGAGGGTTCAAAAGATGGTCAGCAGAAATGAAACTATCCTTATCGTTGAAGACGATCCTCAGATCAGAAATTTTATCAGCTATTCATTAAAACAGGAAGGGTTCCGTTATTTTACAGCTTCAACAGGGCAGTCCGCGCTCTCAAACCTTGTATCTGAAAAAATCGACCTTCTGCTGCTGGATCTCGGCCTGCCGGATTTAGATGGGATGGAGATTATCAAAAGGGTCAGAGAGTGGTCTGAAATGCCTATCATTGTAGTCTCAGCCCGCGATCAGGACAAGGAAAAAGCAGAGGCGCTGGACAGCGGCGCTGATGATTATCTGACAAAGCCTTTTTCAGCAACTGAACTAATGGCACGTATCAGGGTTGCGATCCGGCACCTGCACAGAGAAGGCGGTAATAAGCAGCAGTCTAAAGCCGGAGTGGGTGACCTTATGATCGATTTTGATAAACATTTGGTCTACCTTGAGGAAGCTGAACTGCATACTACACCAATGGAATACAGTCTGCTTTCATTATTTTTTCGGAATATAGGAAAGGTGCTTACAACTAAGTATATTATAAAAGAGGTTTACGGCGTGGGCTATGGGCCTGACACACAGGCACTTCGGACATTGACGGCCTCCCTGCGGCGTAAAATTGAAAAAAATCCTGCAAAGCCGCGGTACATTCTTACAGAAATAGGAGTAGGATACAGATTGTCAGACGAATAAAACAAGACCCGAAATCATACAAAAAAGGCCGCTTCGGAATTGGAAGCGGCCTTTTTCTATCCTCACAGCTTTCTCACAGCAGCCGGAAACTTCTCACACCATACTCACACTGCTTTCGCTATGATAAAACAAACTTAGGAATACATGTGGCCCAAAGGGGGTGCCGAATCAATGGAGCAGAAAAAAACATCCGGAAGAAATAGAGAAGATCTGGGTTCGCTCTGCGCAGCGGTAAGAGAGCTTATCAGCATCCAGGATTATGAAAAATGCGAGACCCTGATCCGCTGTGCAATGGGAAAACATCCTCACGCGCCTGAACCGCATAATCTAATTGGCATATTGCTTGAGAAAAAGGGCAAACACCTTATGGCAATGAAGCATTTCCGCGCCGCCTGGGCACTTGATCCCACTTACAGACCTGCCAGGCAAAATATTGATTGCTACGAAATGTTTTTTTCAAACAGAAAGTGTGCCTATTATGATGAAAGCGACTGCGCAGTTGATGAAGAGGCTGAAGGTCAATGCAACGATAAAAGAGGACAGTTTGATGGGGAAACTGACTATTCCTGCAGAGGAGAATGAATATGCATTTGTTGATCGCCAAGAAACCAGATGATAAATATACCATCGTGATCGGCTGCGGCAGACTTGGAGCCAATCTTGCAAACACACTTTCAGATGAGGGCGGAAATGTACTGATCATTGATAGAGACAAAGATGCGTTCCGCAAGCTCTCTCCTTCTTTCGGAGGACTGACCCTGACAGGAGACGCCACTGATATTGACATCCTGCAGGAAGCACAGATCAGCAAGGCAGATACACTTGTTGCTGTAACAAATAGTGACAACACAAACATTATGGCCGCACAGATAGCCCGAGAACTCTTCCAGATCAAGCGGGTAATTGCCAGACTTTATGATCCGGAAAGGGAATGTGTTTACCGTGAATTTGGAATTGCCACTATCTGCCCCGCCATCTTATCTGCAAATGAAATAGACAAAATATTGTCTGAAGCCGGTATCTCTGACAACGATCCCGAGGAGGAAGGACAATGAAAACAAAAATTTTATTGGTCGGAGGAAGAAACAAAGCAAAAGCGCTTGCAGTTTCGCTTATCGGCAAAGGATATCATGTGACAGCGGTCAATGATACGTATGAGGATTGCCTTAAGCTGGCTGAGATCAATAAACTTGACGTAATCAACGGAGACGGCACAAAACCATTCGTCCTGGAGGATGCGGACGCTGGGAGCGCGGATATTGTAATTGCTCTGACACCAAAGGATGATGAGAATCTGGTAATATGTGAGCTTTGTAAAAAAAGATTCCATGTTAAGAAAACTGTTGCGATCCTGACTAACCCTAAAAACACACCCTTTTTTTACAAGATGGGGATCGATAGCGTTGTATGTGCAATTACAGCTATAACAAGTATTATTGAACAGCAGGCATTTATGGACAAAATATTAAACCTGCTTCCTCCCAGCGAAGGACGTATAAGCGTCGCAGAGATCCCTATCCCTGCAAGCGCACCGGCCGCATGCAAAAAATTATGGGAGATCAACCTTCCTGAACATGCCATCATCGGCTGTATTCTCCGAGGCGATACTATTCTGGTACCAAGAGGCGACACACGTATACTTGCCGGAGATATGCTTGTCCTCATCTCCTCCAGCCAGCAGGAACCTGCCGCTGTCAAGGAATTAACAGGAAGGTGATAAACGTGAACCCTGAATTATCGAGCGGCAGCAGCCTAGGAAAGCTTATGCTGCTGACAGGCCTTTTAGTGTCAGCTCCGCTTGCTGTCCTGCCGTTTCACTCTCAGGATAGTATTTATGCGCTTTCTTTTATTATCCCTTCTATCGGTTCTGCTGCAATAGGTGTCATTGTGTTCATCGTCTCTCGAAACAACAAGCAAGGTTTTGAACGGCGATCCTCTATACAGCGGGACAGTCTTACGATACTTTTCGCATGGGGCTGGGGCATTTTGATAGGTGCCCTTCCTTTTGTCATAAGCGGACAGCTTACACTCGTCCATGCGCTGTTTGAATCTGTCAGCGGATGGACGACAACAGGCCTCTCCGTTATGGACGTCTCAGCCACTCCTGATATTTTTCTGTTTCACAGGAGTTTTATGCAATTCTGCGGGGGGCTGGGATTTGTAATGATGATGGTAATGGTGGTGCAGGACAGGCAGTCCATGAATTTGTACAGCGCAGAGGGACATCCTGATAAACTTATGCCCAGCTTAAAAAAAACAGCGCAGACAATTTGCATGATGTACAGCGCTCTTCTTCTTATCGGAACTGCAGCTTATGCAACAGCCGGAATGGGGCTCTTCAATGCAATAAACCATACAATGTGCGCTCTTTCAACAGGCGGTTTCTCAACTAAGCTAAACAGTATCGGCGAATACAACAGTGCCGCAATCGAAACCATAACTGTTGTCCTCATGCTGATAGGAACAACTAACTTCGCTGTTCTGCTGCTTTTTGCAAAAAGAAAATGGATGCAGGCATTTCGGGTCAGTGAAGTAAAATTCATGTTTCTTCTGCTAATGCTATTTGTACCTATTACCGCGTTTTCACTTAAAAGCAGCCTCGGCATAGGCTTTAAAGAATCCTTGCGCCTCTCGGTCTTCAATATATCATCCGCACTTTCCACAACCGGCTACTCCACAGCGGATTTAAGTTCGTGGCCGCCGTTTACAGCGGGGATCATACTTTTGATGATGCTATTCGGCGGAGGAATAGGTTCGACGGCAGGCGGGATCAAGCTTTCACGAATTTTCATCATGCTGCGTATAACTATTATGAACATAAAGAAACGATTTCTGCCGCCAAGATATATAGATACCCCCTACTACATCAGAGCACAGGGCAAAACACCTATCGATACGGCTCTTGTTCTGGATACAGCCGCTTTCGTAATATGTTATCTTGCACTTTTTATTTCCGGCACGTTTCTTCTTACACTAACCTCAGGTTGTTCACTGACTGAAGCTATGTTCGAATTTGCGTCAGCACTGGGGACAGTGGGTCTGTCCATCGGACTGACTTCGCCCTCCTCGAGCACTGCAACGCTTGTCGTGGAGATTTTAGGGATGATATTTGGACGTCTGGAAATTTTCATTATATTGTTCGGGATATATTCTGGAGCCGGTTTAATCAAACAAAGCTTCAAAAGAATCTTCTCCGGAAAAGATCGGCCTGACTCTCTTTAACTGCGGCCAGCTCTAAGAGCCTTCCTGATTATAATCAGTATCGTCTGTCCGCATATCTACCGCTGCCTCATCATAAGAGTTAAAATATCATACAGAGGTGATGATCATGTCAGAAAAACCTGCTGTAAACATACCGCGCCTTATTTCTTCATACTACACTGAGCATCCTGACCCGACTGAATCATCAAATAGAGTTTCATTCGGCACATCCGGGCACAGAGGATCCTCACTGAAACAAAGTTTCAACGAAGATCACATTATTGCTGTGTCACAGGCAATATGTGAATACAGAAAAATAAAAGGGATAGCCGGCCCCCTCTTTATTGGAATGGACACCCATGCCCTATCTGAACCTGCCATGAGGACAAGTGTTGAAGTCTTTGGCGCAAATGGTATCGAAGTCAGACTGCAAAGCGGATTTGACTACACTCCGACACCTGTCGTCTCACACGCAATACTATCATGGAACAGCAGTCACGGAGATTCTATAGCTGACGGTGTAGTCATAACCCCGTCACACAACCCTCCTGAAGACGGCGGCTTTAAATATAACCCCCCGTCAGGCGGCCCTGCAGGAACCGACATTACTTCCGCTATAGAAAAGAGAGCAAACGAGATCCTTAAAACGGGGATCAGGAATGTTAAAAGGACAGATTTCAAAAAAGCCCTCTCTTACAGCAACGTTAAGTTCATCGACTACATAGTCCCTTACGTAAAGGGGCTTGCTGAGATCATAGATATTCAGGCTATTCGGGACTCAGGCCTTAGGATAGGCTCTGATCCCATGGGAGGATCTGGAGTACACTTCTGGGAACCTGTTGCTGAGATATGGAGTCTGGATATTGATCTGATCAATAAACGGGTTGACCCGACATTTTCTTTCATGCCGAAGGATCACGACGGCAAAATAAGGATGGACTGCTCATCTCCCTATGCCATGGCGAACC
>JAQVPO010000065.1 GCA_028702015.1 Synergistaceae bacterium
AAGAAGAATTTTTTCAAAGAAGGATACACTCTCGAATACCTTGGTATTAAAGATATGAGCAAGGAAGATCTTCTCGACTATCTGAACAACGGAGTCTACAAACAGTAGAAGTTTTTGTATACAGTGTGCCGGCTTACCCTCTTATCCTAGATTCCTCCGGTTGGATATAGAGGGTAGTTGGCAATAAGAGGAGGAAAGAAACGCTTATGAGTATCTTTGATAAGTTTAAAATTGAAGACAAAGTTGTTGATGTTGATCTGGCTGAGCTTGAAACCGAATCAGGCAACAGGCTTGAGAATCTACCTGACTGGACTAAGAAGATCGCTGCTGCTCTTGCTCTGATTTGGACTTTATTCCAGATCTATACAGGTCTGATGGGACTTTTTCCGGCTTTAATACAGCGATCAGTCACACTTGGTTTTGGCCTGGCATTATGCTTTATATGTTTCAGATTTAGGAAGTCCGATAATAACAAAGTAAAAATATATGATTGGATCTGCGTTCTGTTGTCTTTCGCAATACCAATGTATCTGATAGGAACCTTTGATACGCTGATAACCCGCGGAGGGGCGCCTACAAATCTTGATATCATAATGGGTGTCCTTTTGCTTGTTTTGGTAATTGAAGCGACAAGGCGGTGTGTAGGAATTCCTTTGGTGATCGTTGCCATGGTCTTTTTGGCTTATGCATTCTGGGGGCCATACATGCCGAGTCTGATTGGGCACAGGGGGTATGATATCCATAGAGTTGCATCCCAAATGTTTATAACAGCGGAAGGTGTTTTTGGAACACCAATGGCTGTAATGACGACTTTCGTTTTTGCTTTTATAATTTTTGGCTGTTTTCTTGAAGTTACAGGGGGAGCAAAACTTTTTATTGATTTGGCATTTGCCCTCACAGGTCGTTTCGCAGGCGGTCCGGCAAAGACTGCAGTCGTTGCCAGCGGACTCCTTGGAACTATTTCCGGCAGCTCGCTTGCCAATGTAGTTACAACCGGTTCCTTCACAATACCTTTGATGAAATCATGCGGGTACAAGCCATCTTTTGCCGGTGGAGTTGAGGCTTCGGCTTCGTCAGCAGGACAAATAATGCCCCCAGTAATGGGTGCTGCTGCTTTCATAATGTCAGAAATGACTGGTATACCATATCTCAGTATATGTCTTTCTGCGGCCATTCCTGCAGTTCTTTACTATCTCTCTGTAATGCTCTCTGTAGACCTTGAGGCGAGAAGGATAAATTTAAAAACAGTTGATAAGAAAGACGTTCCTCCTGTTTGGAAAACCACAAAGCGTTGTATGCCCCTGATACTCCCGATCGTAACTCTTGTTGGATTGCTTGTCGTAGGATACACTCCCCTTAAAGCCGCTCTTTACGCAACAATAGTGATGATCATTGGATCTTTCTTAAGCAAAGAAACGAGGATGAACAAGGAACGTCTCTTTGAAGCTTTGACCAAATCCTCATACAATTCGATATCTGTTTGCGTCGCATGTGCTGTATGTGGTGTTGTAACCGGGGTTATCACTCTGACAGGTATCGGATTGAAACTCTCTGACCTAATACTGCAAATTTCAGGAGGAGACCTTCTTTACACCCTCATACTCACGATGATCGCATCAATAATACTTGGGATGGGCCTTCCTACAACTGCAAAATATATAGTACTATCTGCGATTGCAGCTCCGGCATTGGTTAAGTTGGGTGTTCCACTTATAGGAGCCCACCTTTTCATCCTTTACTTTGGTGTTATAGCTGAAGTAACACCCCCTGTAGCACTTACCTCTTATGCAGGTGCGGCAGTAGCTAAAGCCCCCGGTGTTGAAACAGCTATACAGGGCTTAAAAATATCAATAGGGGCATTTTTCATACCATTCATGTTCTGTTATTATCCATCTCTTCTGTTTGTGGATACCTCTCTGTCAGGCATGTTCTTTGGATTATTCAGTTCATTTATAGGTTTGACATGCCTCTCTTCTGCGAGTATAGGGTATTTCTTCGGCCCGATGAAAATATGGTTGAGAATGATTATGTTTGTAGGTGTAATTTTGGTTGTAAACCCGTCCCCAATTACTGACATTGCAGGCGTGTTAATAATTCTTGGAGTTTTTGCCTATCAGAAATTATATACTGCAAGGCACCCTAAAATAGCAGTCTAACGATCAATAAGGAGGGGATGCTCTTAATTTTGATTTATGCGCGCGTATTATCTTTTGAGCTTTATTGCGAATGATAAGAAATTGCAAACATCAAACCAAATGGAGGAATGAACATGAAGAAAAAAACAACAGCTTTTATTATGATGCTCCTGGTCGCAATTTTTATTTCTACTAGCTGCGCTGTGGCAAGTGCTGCAACAACGTACCTTTCACTCGGTACAGGTGGAGTTACAGGAGTCTATTACCCGCTTGGCGGAGCCATAGCCAACCTTATTACACAGAAGATACCTGGTTACAGCTGTACAGCAGAATCGACAGGCGGAGCTGTGGAAAATGCGATGCTTATATACAAAAATAAGATAGATATAGGTTTTGTCGATGCCTCCTCAGCTTATAATGCACCGAGGAAAAAGGGCTCATTTGCCAATGAGGATGTAAAAAACCTTAGAGGCCTGGTAAGTATGTATCCTGAATCTGTCCAGGTAGTTACTCTGGATAAAAACATCAAGACCATAGGTGATCTTAAAGGCAAAAAAGTCGCGGTAGGATCACCGGGGAGCGGAACTGAAGTTATGGCAAAGGATCTGCTCACTCTTTACGGTCTTAGTTATGACGACATAAAAGAAGACTTCCTTGGTTTCGGAGATGCTTCTTCAGGCCTTAAAGATAAGACCCTTGATGCAGCGTTTATTTGGGCGGGAGTCCCAACTTCAGGCATAATGGAGCTGGGTACCCAGCACAAAGTCAGGCTCCTCAACTTTTCTGATGATATGGTAAAGAAACTGAGGAAAAGCCATCCTTTCTGTGTTCCGGTAAAAATCACAAGCAAGCAGTACACCAGTCTGATGGAAGACATCACAACGATAGCCATCCCGGCAACTCTGCAGTGCCGCGCAGAGCTCTCTGATGAGTTTGTCTATGATTTCCTTAAAGTTCTCTTTGACAACCTCCCACAGATAGCCGGAGCACATGCTAGAGGCGGAGACCTGAGCCTGAAAACCGCACTGAACGGTATGGATGTAGATAATCTTCATCCTGGTGCAAAGAAATTTTACAAGGAAAAAGGACTCATTAAATAAGTATTTGAATTGCAATTTTGTTTCTAAGCAAATAGTTGTTGATTAATAGAGGGTTTTGCATAGATTGAACTGTAATTGCATGAAGGTATGACTATACGGTCTGCCAGACCTTTGCTCGCTCCTGAACTGGATAGGACGTTTGTCCAATTGTGCATAAGATTGCATTTTACTTTGCAATTACCCTCTGATTTTAGTCTGTCTTTAATGCTTAGCTAAGGATGATGACGAATGATATTTGAAACCAATTACAAACTTGAAGATTATATTTTGAATACAGATTGGGAAGACCTTCCTTCAAACGTAAAAAATAGGGCAGTAGTCTGTGCGATCGACCTTACAGCAGCGCTTATCCTTGGCAGCATGGGAGTTCAGCGTAGAGTTGGACTTAGTCTCGCCCAAAATATATACAGAGATGGAGATCTCCCAATTGTAGGATCCGGAGAAAAACTGAGTTTCATTGGGGCTACTGTTGCGATGAGCCATGCGGCAAACTCTTTTGATATCGATGACGGACACAACATGATTAGGGGACACCCCGGAACTTCCTTCGTTGGCGGAGTGATGGCTGCATCTCTCAAAAATGACATATCGTACAAAGAATATCTGACTGCTCTTGTCGTATCCTACGAGTCAACTATAAGATGGGCTCTTGCTATGCAAGATTTCTATCGCTTTATGCACAGCACAGGAGCGTACGGTGCATTCGGGACCGCAGCAGGCGTGGGAAAAGTCTTCGGGCTTGACCGTGAAACATTGAACAACGCTCTTTCTATTGCAGATTTCCATGCCCCCATGACTCCTGTTATGCGTGCAGTCGAATACCCTTCTATGAACAAAGATGGAGTTCCCTTTGGAACAATGATCGGAGCGATGGCAGTCCTTGAGGCTATGCAAGGATACAAGGGAAAGACACATTTTCTTGAAATGCCCGAATACCAGAAATTAGTTGATACACTTGGTATGGAATATGAAATCCTAAACCTCTATTTTAAACCGTTTACATGTTGCAGGTGGGCCCACCAGCCAATTTCAGCCTGTCTTAAGTTAATGAAAGATCATTGTTTAGGCCCGGACGATGTTGAGCATGTAAAAGTCAGCACTTTTGTTGCTGCTTCGCGTTTGAGCAAGATGGTGCCTCATACAACAGATGAAGCACAGTACAACATTGCGTATCCTGTTGCTGCTGCACTCGTTCATGGTGATCTCGGCTACATGCAGATCCGTGATGAATCCCTTAAGGATGAAAAAGTGCTTTCAATGATGGATAAACTTGAATTTACAGTCGATAATGAAATGGAATCTCAATTCCCCGCAAAGAGACTCGCATGGGTCGAAATGAAGCTTAAAAATGGGAAGGTCCTTAAATCGGAAGTTTTTTCAGCCCCCGGAGAAGCCTCTGACAGCGTCGATCACAAGTGGATAGTTGATAAGTTTATCCGTATCACAGAACCTCTTGTTTCAGAAGACAAGCAAAAGAGGATAATTGATGAACTGTCTGTCCCAAGTGAAAAATCTATGAGACAGATAGTGGGTGTCATAAACGGCGACTGTTGGATCTAGCTATTGTGCCAAGGAAAAATCT
This sequence comes from Synergistaceae bacterium, assembly GCA_028702015.1. Classification (GTDB taxonomy): domain Bacteria; phylum Synergistota; class Synergistia; order Synergistales; family Synergistaceae; genus Caenicola. The sequence goes on from JAQVPO010000065.1 coordinate 4,818, forward strand.
CTGTTTCAAAATTTACTTGTGACAATTTTGTTATTTTCGTCTTCAGAACCTCCTAGCGGCCTGTGAATTGTAATATGCCGGCCATAGGGGGTTCTTGTAAATTGCTGATAATTTATGACCCCGTTAATATCACAATTTTAATAAGACATAAGATCTCACTTGTCGAAATCTAAGTACCTTGGTGGTCATTAAATGCTCCTTTACCAAAAGGCAAAAAGAGGAGTGGTCAGATGTTGAAGTTGACAGAGCATGAAAAGGCAATGCTTGACGGAAAAACAGGAAAATTTAAGCAAAAAGCAATGGAATTTAATGTTCGCTATGCAGAAGTCCTTGGCGCCGAGGAATTTTGTGAAGTATCAAGAGCCACCTTGTTTATTGGTGCCCAGCACTATCTAGATTGCTATAAGCATAGTGAAGAGTATAAAAAAATTTTTTCAGAATTTTATCTCTGTTCCGATGAAGATATCGAACTGGGTGAGATGGCTCCGGAATGTAAGGTCCAGACTTGTGCTGCAAGCTGTGACATGTGGAACTGCGACAAAACCCACCTTTCGAATGAATTCAGCGACAAAAACAAGGCCTATACAGAGGCAGCCAGAAAGATGGGAGTAAAGATCGTTGAATCCTGCACCCCTTATTATGTCGGATGGATCCCGCTTATGGGAGAGCATTTTCTGTCCACTGAATCAAGCAATGTTGTAATAAGCAATTCCTTCTTCGGAGCTTATGGCAATTCAGATGGTGTAGAGGCTGCAGTATGTGCTGCAATAACGGGAAGGACTCCTAAATGGGGAATGCACATAAAAGAAAACAGATATGCTGACTGTCTCGTAAGGGTTAAATGTGATGTAGAAAGTGTTGCAGAATGGGACGTACTTGGTTATACGATAGGCAGACAATTGCCTAAAAATGTGGTCCCGGTAGTGATCGGAGAGTTCAAAAGGCCGGAGATAAACAGAATGCGTCAGTTTGCATCCTCAATATCAGTATCAAGCGCGACTGAACTTTGCCACATTGTTGGCATAACACCCGAGGCTCAGACCTTCGCAATGGCTACGGGAGGAAAACCATGCAGGCACGAAATTGAAGTAACTGAAAGTGATATTGCAGAATCTCTGTCAAAAATATGCGATGCAGGAAGCGGTCCTGTCGATTATATAAGCGTAGGCTGTCCGCATCTTGCCCTTGATGAACTGAAAGAAATATCAGAATATATCAAAGGTAGAAAGATAAAAGAGGGAACTGAACTGCTTGTGTGGACCGACTACGCGACCAAGGCAATGGCGGACGTCAACGGTTATACCAAAGATATTGAGAATTCAGGGGCTTTTGTGCTTACAGGAAGTTGTCCTATAGTAATGAGAGAAGAGAGCCATAAGCATGCGACTGGCATGGTAATGAACGGAGTGAAACAGGCCGTAGGGATCAGGCATCAAACGAAAGTACCGATCTATTTCGGAGATATCAGGCTCTGCATAGATGCTGCTGTAAGGGGCAAATGGAAGGAGGTAGAATAATGGAGAAAAGGACCATCAAAGGCAGAGGTGCTTTGGAAGGAAGGGCCTCTGGTCCTGCTATCGTATTCCCCGACAGCATAGCAGGAAATTCAGGGGCTTTGGGTGATATTGACGGTGTAGTATATGAAAAGGGCAATGTTAATTACGGTATCTCTATTAAAGATGCGATACTGGTTGTTCCTTGTGCAAAAGGATCGAACGGTTTTTCTGCGCATTTTAAGGGAGCATTGATTGCGGGTGTTAAACCTGCTGGATGGATCTCAACAAAGATAGACGCCCGACTGGGCGTAGCGATAGCAAGCATGAACATACCAGCCGTAGTCGACTTCTCTGATGTTGATCCTATCAAAGTTATTTCGACAGGAGACTGGGTAGAGATTAATGGAACTACTGGAGAGGTAGTAATAACTAAAAAAGATTAGATTATTAGGTACTAAACTCTTTACTGAAAAGATGTGAGATCATGACAAACGGAGATATGCTGTCGGGAGAAAACAAAAGGAAAGAGGACCTGTTCTCATTATTCAGGAATGAAGGGATGAAGCTAAGTCCGAGGCAGAAGGAACTGTGCATCTATATCATCAAGAATCACAAGAAAATCGCCTTTTGGACTGTTGAAGAACTTGCCAAGAACAGCAATATAAGTCCTGCCACAGTAGTAAGGACTGTAAAATCACTGGGATTTGAAAGTTACCGTGAGATGATGGGAAGGATCCAAAATTATATTATAGATGACAAAATACCGCTTTGGTGGAATATTGAAAAATCGTTGGAGAAGGAGCAACCGGATGACCATGTGTTAACTTGGGTTGCAAGGGAAAATATTGGCGCTATAACTTCTACGGTGAGCAACAATCTTTCAGAGGCTATTAGCAGAGCCGCCCGTGCGTTCAATGATGCGGAAAAAGTATACATAGTAGCGGTACGGTCTTCTCGGGCTGTTGGAATATATCTCCATTCTATGCTGAACCAGATGATGAACAATGTTTTTATCATAAACTATGGTGAAGACGAAATGTATGATATGCTAAGCAGCATGGGAATAAACGATGTGATAGCAGTAG
>JAQVPO010000066.1 GCA_028702015.1 Synergistaceae bacterium
TGAAGGGCCCCGTAGTGGCGTTCGTTGAGTTTCCATGATTTCTCAGCCGGTATCCACATCAGATCCATCTCTTCAAGTGTACACCACAGTGTTTTGATAGCCCTTTTAAGGACGGAGGTATAAGCTTTATGAAATATAAATCCTTCTTTCTTCAGGATTTTTCCTGCTGAATGTGCTTCGAAAAGCCCTTTTTCAGAAAGAGGGACGTCTGTCCAGCCTGTAAATCTATTCTCTTTGTTCCATTCGCTTTCCCCGTGTCTGAGCAATACTATCTTGTACATGCCGGATGCCTCCTATTGAGATTTTTCCTTATCATTGTTTTCTCCGCTGACAGTGACCTTATCCCCGTCGCTGAGAGTATTTCCTCCAAAGATTATAACCCTGTCGCCGGTTTTTAGTCCCGCTGTTATGTGGATCAGATTTCCCTGCCTTGTGCCGGTTGAAACCACACGTAGCCGAGCGGTTCCTTCCTTTTCTGTCAGGACATATTTCCCAGTTTCACTTTCATGGAGCGCGTTTTCCGGAATGAGGACGGCATCTTTGATCTCACGCTCTACGATGGAAGCCTGTCCGAACATTCCGGGCCTGAGCTGTCTGTCTGCTTCACTGTTGTCCATCTCGATCTCTACGTTGCTGGTCCTTGTTGAAGGGTTTACGTACTGGTCCACACGTGCCACCTTCCCCAGAAACTCTTTATCGGGGAGTGCGTCAAATTTAAGGTATACGGGCATCCCGCTTTTGACAGCAAAAATTTTAGATTCAGGAATCTTTAAGGTTGCTTTTAGTTTTCTCAGATCTGCAATATCTATTATGGGCGAATTAGGAGATATCATTGCGCCTGTTGTAAGTGAAAAATCATTAAGCACAGTGCCGTCTATCGGAGCAGCTATAATATAATCCGCTTTTGCCGAACTTACACGCTCCAGTTCTGCAGCTGACTGTCTTTCTTTTGCAAGTGCGGCATTATAGGACGCACGGGCGCTTGTGTAAGCTGTTTCGATGGAATCGTACTGCTGCTGTGTGCTGAATCCCTCCTTGACAAGTCTAGAGTACCTGTCAAGGTTTGTCCGGGCGTTCATCATTTCAGCTTTTGCCCTTTCAGTATCTGCCTTTGCAGATATCGCCTGCGCACGGACCGAACCGATCAGGGCATCCTGCTGAACATGCTCTAAAGTAGCTATTATCTGTCCTTTTTTAACATTATCTCCCTGGCTGACGTGAAGTTTTTCAAGACGACCTGTGACCCTTGGGAGCAGTTCCACTCTGTCTACCGCATCTATTGACGTGTTCTGGATGATGCTTTCTCTCACGATCTTATCTGCTTTGACAGTCTCGACCTTTACTGCCGCCGGCTGTGGTCCTTTGGCGTTCGCGGTCTGGGAGAAGAGAGCTTCCTTCCTGCTGTATATCCCAATAGCTGCCAGGAGCAGGACTGTAAGAGCAGCAATGATCATTAGCCGTTTTTTTCCTGAGATCTTGCCTGAGTAAATACTGCGGTTGTTATTCGTCATGGTTTTCTTGTCTCCCTGGTCCATTCAAGAATAGTGCCTTCTGTAACCTTAAGCGCGACTATTGTAAGAAGATGGCTGTACTGCGAACGCGCATGATCAAGCCGTGCGGAGGTCAGCGTGGTCTGGGCGTTCAAAAGGTCAAGCTGCGGGGTTACACCTTCACGAAAACCGACTTCAGCAAGCCTCAGAGACTCTGTTGCAAGCTCAAGGGCTTTCTCAGAAGCCTGAAGGTGGTGCATGGTACTCTCAACTTCCGTCCATGCAGTTTCTACCTCTGATTTTATGTCCAGTTCTTTCTGTTCAAGGGCTATTTTATCCTGTTCAAGCACAGCTCCTGCTTTGATCGTGTTTCCCCTGGCGACGCCCCTGTCGAAAATGGGAACTGTGACTGACAGTTCTGCCCTCCATGTATCATCGCCGCTGTCATACTTGAGATATGGGTCTGAATATCCGGATGATGCACCGAATGTTATTTTTGGCATAATTCCGCTTTTCTCGATCAATATCTGATTTTTCTGATACTCAAGCTGTTCTTCAAGCTTTTTAAGATCGGCCCTGTTTGACTGTGCTGCCTCAAGTGAACTCTGCCTGGTCCCTCGCGGTTCTGGAACGCGGAGCTCTCCGTTTATCTCCCGTTTTTTTTCAGGAGGTATGCCCATATAGTTCATGAGCGATATGTGTGCAGATTCATAAAGTCCCTTTGCGGTGCTCAGATTGGCTGTGTTGGCGGCAACCTGCTGTCCGGCCCTTATTACTTCAAGGCTGTTTGCAAGACCAAGTTCCCGCATTTTCTGAACTTCCTTCAGATGAAGTTCAGATGTTTTTAAGGCTGAAGTTTCTGCCTTTATCCTTTCGCGCTGGAGAAGCACATTATAGAACCTTGCGTAAAGTTCTCCTGCAGTATTGTTTTCTCCGTTTGCTATAAGCATCTCAGCGATGTTCTTCACCTGTTTTGACTGTCTTCTTATCGCTGAATTCCTGCCTCCCGAGTAAATAACCTGTTCGAGGCTTATCTGGGCGGCCCTGCTGTCGTTTCTGCTGCCGTCATTCGTAGTGCTTTCCTTTTGCCTGTCTAGGTAAGCGCTTGCGGCAATGCTTGGAAGCAGAGTGCCGTCAGCCTGGATCTGGAAAGCGTAAGCTTTTATTATTTCCTGCCTGAGGGATCGCAGCTGTGAATTATTGGTCAGAGAGATATCTATTGCCTCATGGATATTGATCATGCTGTTTTCGGCGCTGCTTGCCGCAGCTCCGCAGAGCAGAGCAAAAACTATGACTGCAAATATTATTTTATTTTTTCTCATATTTTATTTGTCACGCTCCCGTTTCTGGAGTTCAGTGCCCTTGACTGCGCAGATCTGTTAAAGCGCCTGTAAGCGCGGTATCTGTTAATTGAGGCAAGGGTCTTATCTTTAAGATCGTCAAGCAGGAGGTATACTACAGGAATAACTATGAGAGTCAGCATAGTCGAAGTAAAAAGACCGCCTATAACGGCCACTGACATAGGCTGGCGTGTCTCTCCGCCCTCACTTAGAGCAAGTGCCACAGGAAGTGATCCGAACATTGTTGACAAAGTTGTCATCAGTATCGCTCTCAAGCGGAGCGGCCCCGCTTCAAGCACCGCGTCTATCTTGTTCATTCCTTTTGCCCTGAGCTGGTTTATAAAATCCACCAGCAGTATCGCGTTATTTACTACGACTCCTACAAGCAGGATTATACCCATGAAGCTCATGACGCTTATCCTGAGTCCTGCCAGGGCCAGGAGACCGAAGGATCCTGCTGTCATAAGAGGGAGGGAGAACATCACTGTGAACGGGTGAATAAAAGATTCAAACTGTATGGCCATTACCATATATACAAGAAGTATGGCAAAAATCAGGGCAATGGACATATAGTGGAAGCTCTCCTTCATATACTCTGAATCACCGGAGGGAATGATGTTGAAGGTACCGTCCTGCGGTGCATATTTACTGAATACTTCCTCCATGATCATGATGCCTTCCCCTGGAGAAATACCTTCGACATTAGCACCCAGCTGCAGTGACCTCTGTCTGTTGTATCGCTTTATGACGTTCGGTGACATTCCGATGGAGCTGGTTATAAGCCCTTCTGCCCTTATTGTCTGTCCGTCGTTTGTTCTTACAAGGGTGTTCTTTAATTTTTCAGGATCGTCCCTTCCGCTTTTTTCAGCCCTGACCCTTATGTTATATCTGTATCCATCCTGATTGAAAGACCCCGCCTTGTCCCCCCCGAACCAGGTCAAAAGCTCGTCAGAGAGATCCCTTATGCTGATGTTCAGGTCATCTGCAAGAGCGCGGTTCAGCGCCAGATTGATCCTTGGTTTGTTCATCTGAAGGTCGGTCGTGATATCAACAAGCCCCCTCGGGTTTTCTGCCAGATCCTTTTTTATAAGTTCGCCTATTTCTGCAAGAGTCTCGCTTGTAGGGCCCTGAATGACAAGTGTGATGTCGGAGCCTCCCCACGTTCCCATTTTAATATCTACATCCCGGAATACGGAAAGTTTGCTGCGAAGCTGCCTCATTACAACATTTGCAGGAGGCCTGCTGTCCCTGTCTGTAAGTTCCATATTGATGGAGGCTTTATAGACCTCTTCGCCGCCGCCGCTTCCGACAATACCGTATGTGTAAGCTACTCTGTCATCCGCCTGTATAATGTCTACCATATCGCGAACGACACTTTCTGTCATTTCAAGCGATGAATCAGCAGGCAGCTCTATCTGGACCCTGAGACGTCCCTGATCTTCGCTTGGGAAAAATTCTGTGCCAAGGGTAGATGCGAACCCTATGCCCAGCAGAAAAAGTCCGAGTGCTGCAATAAGCACAGTTTTCCGGTGAGTTACTGCATATTTTAAAACAGAGCTGTACTTGCCTCCGATCCACATAAAGGGTCTTTCCATCTTTTTCTGCAGCGGACCGTCTATTTTTTTTCCAAGTATCCTTGAACAGAGGAATGGGGTGAGTGTAAGCGATATTATCAGAGATATAGCTATCGTTGTTGCTACTGTTATGCCGAAAGAGTTAAAAAAGCGTCCCATGATCCCGCCCATAAAGGCGACCGGGACAAAGACTGCAAGAGTGGTTGCCGCTCCGGCAAGTACCGCGAACGCAACCTCCCCTCCTCCGTCCTGCGCTGCCCTGTATGGTATCTTTCCCATGTCGCGATGCCTTGATATGTTTTCCATTACGACAGTCGTAGCGTCAACGACCATCCCTACGGCCAGGGAGAGTCCCATCATGGACATGTTGTTTATGGTGATTCCCATCCAGTAAAGAACGGATAGGCTGCCCAGAAGACAGACAGGTATTGTGATGACAGCAACGATCGTTGCTCTTATAGTTTTGAGGAAAACGAACATTATCACAGATGTCAGAAGAATCGAGGCTATGATGTCCCAGAAAACGCCGTTCATGGACCGCATAATAAACCTGGCGTTGTCCTGCATCACAGCAAGGCTTGTTCCGGGAGGCGCGCTCCGGTTCAGTTCCTTTATTCTCTCATTGACCATTCTTGAGAGAAGTACTTCGTTAGCGCCCTTCTGTTTCCGGATCTGTATCATTACAGTTGGCTTGCCTTCGTAAATTGCCCCGCTTCTCTTGTCTTCCAGTCCATCCTCTATCCTTGCAACATCCCTCAGCCTTATCACAGCGCCGTTCCTTGATGCTACAGGGAGATATTCAAGCTCTGCTACGGAGGAGTACTCTCCTTCAAGTCTGATCCCGTATTCTTTTGTAACGGTCTCAATTCTTCCTGCGGGAAGCTCCACATGCTTAGTGTATATTGCAGATTTTATATCTTTTGCGGTGATGTTGTAGGCTTCGAGACTGTCGGTATTTATCCATATCCTTATCTCCCTGTCACGGAAGCCCGCAAGCTGGACTCCGCCGACGCCTTTGACAGTCTGCAGGCGCTCGGTGACTACTTTGTCAACGTATCGCGCAAGGGTTTTCATATCTGTCCTGCCATCGTTTTTAACAGCCACGTTCATGATCGGCCTGTCTGCCGGATCATATTTATCTATCCGCGGAGTATCTGCGTCATCAGGAAGACTTCCGGCCGCCAGGCTGACCTTGCCGCGGACATCCGCTGCGGCATCGTCTACGTTCCTGTCCAGGTCGAATTCTATGACTATGATCGACCTTCCTTCATAGCTGCTTGAACTCATGTTTTTGATGCCCTCTATGGTATTGATCCTTGCTTCAAGGACATCTGTAACATCGTTGTCTATTATTGCAGGGCTGGCTCCTTCCATTGTTGTTCTGACCACAACGATGGGGAATTCCACATTAGGCATTCTTTCCACGCCCATATTCATGTATGAATATGTTCCGAATACAATAAGGGCAATTGTGCAGATCAGGACAGTAACAGGCCTTCGGAGGGACACCTCGATAATTTTCATATATGTCTCTCTTTCTATATAAAGTTTGCATCTTAAAGAATGTGTATACTATAACTCAAAAATATGTTTTTTTTGTGTAAAAAAAGTCTCTGGGCCAATCATAAATAAAAAAATTTTGAAACATATCCTTTATCAAATAAAGGGCGCGGGATAGAGATCCCCGCGCCCAGGCTATGTCCCTGTTAACTCCGTGATTATCCTGATGGCAGCTTAGATATCAGATGTCAAGGTTCCTTACTTCGTGTCCGTACGTTTCGATAAATTTCCTGCGCGGCTCAACATTGTCACCCATTAATATGCCGAAGAGTTCGTCTGCTTCTACCGCATCCTGAACTTCTACCCGATTCACTATCCTGTTTTCAGGGTTCATTGTGGTATCCCAAAGCTGCTCCGCATTCATTTCTCCCAGCCCTTTATAACGCTGCACATCAACTTTTTTCCCTGCCGCGGAAGCCTGAATATCCTTCATATCTTTTTCTGAGAAGCAATATGATACTTCTTTCCCCACCTGTACCCTGTAGAGAGGGGGCTGCGCTACATATAAATATCCTCTTTCAATTATCTGCGGCATATATCTGAAGAATAGGGTAAGCAGCAGTGTGCGGATATGGGCTCCGTCGACATCGGCATCGGCCATTATGAATATTTTGTGGTAACGGAGTTTATCCTCGTTGAAATCATCGCCTACACCGGCTCCCAGGGCGAGTATTATATTCCTTATGGTCTCGCTCCCCAGGATTTTTTCCAGGCGGGCTTTTTCAACGTTGAGGATTTTTCCCCTTAGAGGAAGTATCGCCTGAAATTCGCGGTTTCTGCCCTGTTTGTCGCTGCCTCCTGCGCTGTCTCCTTCAACGATGTAGAGTTCGCAGTCGGCTGCATTCCTGTTGGAGCAGTCAGCCAGCTTTCCTGGCAGAGTGAGTCCGCTCATGACAGATTTTCTTCTGACAAGGTCCTTTGCCTTCTTGGCTGCTTCCCTGGCCTGCCTTGCTCTGAGTGCGCTCTCTACTATCGGTTTCAGTATTTCCGGTCTTTCTTCGAGAACTTCCTTCAGCCCTTCGTATACGAGCGAATCAACTATGCCCTTTACATCACCATTGCCCAGTTTTGTCTTAGTCTGGCCTTCGAACTGCGGCTCCATGACTTTTACAGATATTACAGCGGTCAGGCCTTCCTTGAGATCGTCTCCCGAGAGGTTGGAATCTTTTTCTTTGAGTATCTTCAGCTTTCTTGCCTCATCGTTTACTGCTCTCGTAAGAGCTGTTCTGAAGCCGGCTACGTGCGTGCCTCCTTCGACAGTGTGTATGAGGTTTACAAAGCCATAGAGACGCTCCATATAAGTGTCGTTGTACTGTATGGCGACTTCTATCTCAGTTT
>JAQVPO010000067.1 GCA_028702015.1 Synergistaceae bacterium
CAAATCCATCGGACTCACATTCCGCAGCCGTTCATTCAGTTTTGTTCTATCATAGGCTATTCAGCATCTTTATTAAGGACTCTTAATATAGCTAAAAAAACAAAAATCTGCAGATCATTCCGCTTCCGTGAAATCAATAAGGGTAAGCCACAGCATATCTCCGCTTTTTTCCAGTTTTTTCCTGATCGATTCGTCAATGTCACTGTCGATCTCCAGGGCACCAAGGGCAAGACCGCTGTCATCCTTTCTCCCAAGAGCAAAGTTAGCTATATTTATCTTTGATTCACCAAGGATATTACCTATCTTTCCAATTACCCCCGGCCTGTCGTGATTCTGGAAAAGGATAAGTTTGCCGCCTGGAACAAAATCGATCCAGTATTCATTTACATTCACAATACGCAGACGTCCTTCTTCTGTTATCGTACCTATAAGGGAGACTTTGCACTTTTCAGCGTCAAGCGTTACCTCTACGGTATTTTTATATGTTTTAGGTTCTCCTATACCTTCATCAACACTCAGGCCGCTGTCCTTGGCAAAGATCGGGGCAAGCATGTAGGAGACTTCCGGTCCGCGGCTCACTTCAAAGATACCTTTAAGTACCGCTATACTGTAAGCACAAAGCCTGTTGGGCATTGTTTCATCCTCAGAGAACAGTTCCCCGCGCAGCATTACATGACAGCTGTGTACAGGACCGCATTCTGTTTCAGCAAGCTTGGCTCCAAGTATTCCCATTTTCCTTGACAGCATAAGGAATGCCTTCTGAGCTTTGTTCAGTTTTTGCTCCAGGAAGGGCAGGTTCACAGCATGGTCATATGGCTCGCCCCGAAGTGCTGCTATCATGTTTTCGGCAGCAATCTTCGCGACCTCCGTCTGTGCCTCTTCAGTGCTTGCGCCCAGATGCGGGGTTATAACGATCTTGTCCTCAATATCCTTAGCAAGGAAGGGATGAGTCTCAGGCATGGGTTCTGCAGTGTAAACATCAAAAGCTATTCCTGAGAGTCTGCCATCCCTTACTGCATCGGCAGCAGCCTTCTCATCCACTATTCCGCCTCTCGCGCAGTTAATTAGATATGCTCCCTTTTTAAATGCCTTAAGCATTTTTTCATCTATCATATTAGTCGTATCAGGTGTAAGGGGCATATGGATCGTTACAACATCAGCTATCGAAAGAGCATCAGGAAGATTGTCCTTCATCGGTATGCCCAGCGAATCTGCTTTTTTCTTTGGTGTGTAGGGATCGTATGCTATCACATCCATGCCAAATGCGCGGCAGCGCTGTGCCACCGCAGCACCTATCCTTCCCAGCCCTAGAACAAGAACTTTTTTGCCGTTAAGCTGACGGCCTGAGAATCTTTTTCTGTCCCATTCGCCGCTCTTGAGGGAACCTACTGCCTGAGGGACCTTCCTTACAAGAGCCAGCATCAGTGCCATTGTCAGTTCCGCAGCAGCAAGAGTGTTTCCTGTAGGCGCATTTATTACTACCACACCCTTGCGGCTTGCGACAGGAATGTTAACATTGTCCACACCTACACCTGCCCTTGCAACTACCTTCAGCTTTACTGCCGCGTTAAGGGCTTCCTCGTCCATCTTTGTTCCGCTTCTTGTAAGAACAGCATCTACTTCGGGCAGTTTTTTAAGAAGGTTTTCACGCGACATTCCTACTTCTTCTATCAGTTCGATGTCAGGGGCATCCCTGAGCATCTGAAGCCCCGCCTCGCCGACGGTCTCCGCTACAAGCACTTTCCATTTCATATTTTCAGTCATCACTCTTAATCCTCCATGCTCCATACGTTCCAAGCATCTGCTAGAAAGTCTTTTTTAAGGGTATGCGCCATACCTGCAGCTCCGTAGAGAGATCCTAGTATAATGCAGAGCTCGGGCCATCCCCAGTTGTTGTAATGTGCAGCCCTTATGAGTTCTCCCTTAAGCTTGCCCTGTCCTCCCGCAGTTTCGATACCCATTGCGCGGAGCTTTTTACGAACAGCTTCCGTATCGCCTCCGGAATATTTAAATGCTGTAACTCCGGGGGAGCGAGCCTCCGGACATTTAACAAGAAGATCGAATCCCATTGCTTTAAGTCCGGCAGCAAGGGCATCAGCATATTTTCTTCTCAGTTTGAACCATTTTTCTGTCCCGACCTCCAGTATCTCGTCAAGGGCTTCGTCAAGAGCGTAGTAGAGGGATACCGGGGGAGTGAATGGGTTCGCCGGTGATTTAGCCTCAAGGTCCTTTTTGTGGAGTTTCAGATCATAGCTGTAGCTGGGGCATATTTTGCCATCAAGTGCATTCCATGCCTTTTCTGAAAGCCAGACAAGCCCAAGTCCGGGAGGTGTGAGGAGTCCTTTCTGCGAGGCTGTGCCTATCGCGTCAATGCCCCATTCCTGCGGGAAACATTCCATTGCCCCAACTGAGCTGACTCCGTCAACAAGTATCAGAGGACGGTCTTTCTCCGGAATAGCTGCGATTATATCTTTTATCGGATTAACAACCCCCGTAGAGGTCTCGTTCTGAGTGATCATAAGAACCTTACAGCCAGGATTGTTTTTCACTGCCTCTGCCGCCAATGCAGGCGTCACAGGATCACCAAACTCCACATCAACGTATATTCCCTCGGCACCAGTTCTCAAAGCAATTTCGCGAAACCTGTTACCGAATACGCCGCATGAGATCGAAATAAACTTATCTCCCTCCCCAAGAAAATTGACAGCCATACACTCCAGAGCACCAGTTCCTGATGATGGAAGTATTATTACCGGACCATCGCTTTTCAAAAGTGCCTGCAGTTTCTTTTCAATGCGTGTAAAAAGCTCTGAAAAAGCAGGACACCTGTGTCCAATCAGGGGACGCGCTCCTGCCCTCAGTACTTCTGCCGGCAATTCAACCGGACCAGGGGTAAGCAGATATTTCGTATTCATTCATTTCTCCTCCTTAATTATGATGATCAAAATTTTTGTATTAAAAAAGGGACCGGAAGAAATCTCTCCGGTCCCTGAAACGCCTTGATGTTATAGAAAATTTAGCTTTTTTCTCTAATCATCGGGTACACGTTTCGGGGCCGGCAAATACAACCAGAGCCGCCGCATGATGAAGAAACGCCGGAAGAGAGAGATGACAATGATGACATGCCGGAATTGACAAAACATATTGATTTTCTCATTTTTAGCGCTCCTTCCCTGTGTACCTGTGAATGGTTAACATATATACTATCCTTGGAGCTAAATGTCAAGCATTTTTTAAAAACTTTACTAAACCCAATAATCGCATGCGGGGTAAATACCGCATAAGTGCAGACCGCACAAATGCTCTGATACAAAGCATTTCAGATAATTAATTCAATATTTGTCATTGAAAAAATCAGATAAAAATCTTTTTTTTACCAAAAACTGGGACGATCCCAATCAACAGCGGAACCATTTGGAACCTATCGGATATTTTATGCTTTTGATGTGATTTCGATTGCCCCGCCGGACCATTACCCCTTCCGGCATCAGTGAGACCTGGGAGCAGCCATGCAGCTATTTAACCTTCTCCGGATTAAAGGTATAATGCCTAAGTGCGCTACTCCAACCATGCATGGAACACGCCGCGGATAGTAAGGGGAGAATTTTTTGACAAAGAAGATTAAAGATCTGATACCGGCTGTGACAGCCTCGATACTTTTTTGTTTACTTTGTTTTTTTATGCCTGCCATGTATCCTGACATGTTTATCTATCCGTCAAAAAAGATTGAAGTAACCATAACAGGAGGAATGTCTGCGGGACAGGCCGCAAGAAAGCTTAAAGAAGCTGGTGTCATAAAGGATCCGAATAAACTCATCAAATGGATGATCAAATTTGAGATAGACAGGACACTAATGCCCGGGACATACCTTATTTCACCCGGAGATGAGATCTCTGTAGCAAAGCAGCTTAAAAATACCAGCCCTGTGACACACAGAGTTACAATAATACCCGGTACAAGATACAGTGAAATAAAGAGAGCACTCAGACTGCCTGACGGGGATGCGGGTCTTTTAAAGGCTCTCTCTGAAAAGGAAAATTTTCCAGAAGAGCTTCAGAGCCTTCTGCCTGATGATCCTAGTGACAGGATCATTTTTTTACTTCCTGAAACATATTCTCTGGCACCTGGAAACAGCATAGGTACACAGATTGTAAGGAGGGCATCAAAGCTATGGATGGAAAGAGTGGGGGAGCATCTTCCTGATAAGGCTGACAAAAAATTCACTATGCAGAGAGGAATACTAGCGTCTATAGTCGAGGGCGAGGCAAAGATCAAAGAAGAGCGCCCTGTACTTGCAGGCATATTTTTAAACAGGATAGAAAAATGGATGCCGCTCCAGTCATGCGCAACGGTGATTTATTGCTGGGAAGAACTTGGAATAAAAAAGAAAAGCCTTACATACAAAGATCTCGAGATCGATTCGCCATATAACACATACAGAAATTACGGACTGCCGCCAGGCCCTATCTCAGTGCCTTCTGAAGATTCATGGATCAGTGCTTTGGAGCCTGCAAAGACTGATTATCTCTTTTTCTTTGCATCATCAGACGGAAGTCACATATTCACAAGAACATATAATGAACATCTGAAAAAACAAGGGGACAAAACAGAGTGAGACCCAGCCTTAGCACGATCTCCCTTAAGGTGCCGCAAAAGGATATATACTATATCAGCTGGAACATTGATGCATGTGAAGGAATTGGCATGCTGAGAACAGACGATCCCAAAAACGGGAGAATAACAGTATTCACTCCTTCAGAGCTTTTAGGAGATATGCTCGAATTTATTGAAGGCCTTCGAAAAGAAGGACTGGACATAGATATAATCAATATCAGCTGATCGACAGGAGAGAGAAAATGAAAGATATATCGATTGAAATTATCCAGCAGAAACTTGCTGAGACACATAAAAAAGGAGCCGCACACGCCGACATATTCATACAGGCTGGAACAGCGCACTCTGCACACTATGAAGACGGAAGGATTGAGGAACTCTCCTCATCCAACACAGATGGCTCGGGAGCAAGAATAATAGCAGGAGACAAAACCTTCTATTCTCATTCTCCCGGCACATCGATGTCTGCAATATCACAGATCCTTTCTGAAGCAGAAGCCTCTGCCTTCAACGATACCGGACTGTCTCCCGAAAATAACAGAACTCCGGTCCTGACTATGGAGGAACACATTTCGCCGCCTGAGATAGGTTATATGAAAGAGCTTGATTTCAAGATCAGAAAAAAATCAAAATATGTCAGGCAGGCATCTTTCAGATACAGCATCTCAAAGAGAAATATCCTGATAATAAGGTCAGACGGAATCTGCGCAGCGGATACTAGGACATACTGCAGCTTTTCTGCACAGATAATAGCTGAAAAAGACGGTGCCCTTCAGACTGCATCAGAGAGACGCTGCATGGCTCTGCCGCACAATGACTTCTGGTCTGGTTCCGACCCTGAGAAAATTGCTTTTGCCGCACTTGACAGGTCGCTCCTTATGCTTCAGGCAAAACCCTGTCCGGCAGGAAAGATGAAGGTCCTGCTGGCAGGAGAGGCAGGCGGGACAGTGATACACGAAGCATGCGGACATGGCCTTGAAGCTGATATAGTGGAGAAGGACCATTCAATATACCGAAACAAAATAGGAGAAAAAGTAGCCCTTGAAACGGTTACAATGGCAGATGACCCTACTATTCCTTCTCTTTACGGCTCATACAGGTTTGATGACGAAGGAACTCCTGCAAAAAGAAACATCCTGATAGAAAATGGAGTACTAAAGACTTATCTTACTGATATCCTTTCTGCCAGAACATCCGAACTGCCACTGACAGGCAACGGCAGGAGACAGTCATACAGGAACATTCCCGTACCAAGGATGAGCAATACCTTCCTCCTGCCGGGAGATTCCGATTTTGCATCCATGCTGGCCCAGACAGACAACGGCCTTCTGGTAAAAAAGATGGGAGGTGGGGAAGTTAACCCCACTACCGGAGATTTTGTCTTTTATGTCTCAGAAGCATATATAATTATAAAAGGCAGGATCTCCAGCCCTGTAAAAGGCGCAATACTGACGGGCAACGGACCTGCTGTGCTTCAGAATATCATTGCTCTGGGCAAGGACCTTTATATGGATCCGGGCGTCTGCGGAAAATCAGGACAGGGAGTACCTGTTACTGACGGTCAGCCGTCAATGCTGATCGAAGGAATAACTGTAGGAGGCAGTGAAGCCTAAGATGATCTTCGGGAAAAAAGACAAAAGGGACCGCAAACCATCTGCAAATCAGCCAAAATCAAAGGCGAAAGCGGCATCCAGCGGGGCATGGACAAGGCTTTTATATATTGTCATGGCTCTCGCCTCCCTTTATCTTACAGCATCATTTTATACACCCTGGACAGGTACGCTTGGACAGAGGATATCCTCCTCAGTTCTTCAGTCAGCTGGCGGCGGCGCAATAATACTTATCCTTTTTGCCCTCTATTTCAGCATTTCCAGGCTCCTTTCAAGAAAAATACCTAATCTGATAAGACAGTCTGCCGGGACTTTGCTTGTCTTTTTAACGGCATCGCTGCTTCTTGGACTCAACATAATGACCTCAGATCATGCAGAATACCCTGTCTGGCTTTCTCCCGGAACTTTCGGAAAATCTTTTGCTGAGCAGGTATTCTCTATGCTCGGAGCATTCGGAACTTTCATAGGAGGAGCTCTTTTCCTGTACATTTCCATATTGCTCTTTAATATCCCCTTGTTATCAAACATAAAACTGCCCGGATCATCTTTGCTTACATTTTTTTCGAGGAAGGGAAACAACTCCCTGGAAGATGCGCAGGAAAA
This sequence comes from Synergistaceae bacterium, assembly GCA_028702015.1. Classification (GTDB taxonomy): domain Bacteria; phylum Synergistota; class Synergistia; order Synergistales; family Synergistaceae; genus Caenicola. The sequence continues at coordinate 6,829 of JAQVPO010000067.1, forward strand.
AACATCTCCTGATGACACAATAAACATCTCAGAATACGATGGGGCTGATTACTTTGGTTCAGCAGGAGGCGAAGATATCGATCAGCCTCCGATCACTGTTACAGGCTTAGGCATGTCTGGAACAGAAGAATCTTCATATTCCAGCGAAGTGATACAGGATCCTGAGTTCAACCTGGATGAAGATCCTTTATATGACGGGGTGGAACAGGGTGTTTTCCCCCCCCCGATTGAAATATTCGGGAATGAAGAATCACGCGAAGGAGAGATGGACGAAGAAAAATCCATGCCTCTTGGTGACAAGATCATAAAAACACTGAAGCA
>JAQVPO010000068.1 GCA_028702015.1 Synergistaceae bacterium
TGTTCTATTATTGATTCTGCAATTTCATTTGATTCTCTACGGGCTATTTCCGTATAAGTTTTCTCTAATCCTCCGTTTTACTGCTATGTTGCATTTGGATTGTAAATCTACCATGCAACCGTCAGAAAATCAGGAGCAACTTACGGGTTTATCCAGAAATCTCTGTCATTGCCATCTTCCACTACTTCATATAAATAACCTCTGTCCCTGTCCCACGCATATCTTCCGTTCGGAGCTATTGAGCCATATCCGTCAAGATACTGCATGTTTCTGGAATCCGCACTGTCTCTTGTAACATAACCACGGTAGAAAGGCAGTATCGGAAGTTTTCCTCTTGTCTTTTTTATGCTCCAGTCACCAGGAAGCCCCGTAACAGAAATCACATCTTGAAGGACCTGATCCATACCTTCAGGTATCTCTTCTATGAACATAACCTTTCCTATGCCTGACTTGCCAAACATGTCGAGCAGATATGCCGATCCCCATACACCGTCTGTTATCTGTCTGAGCGAATCGACAGCCACAAAAAATGCATCCATTGCCATAAGCTGCCTTGGCTGTAAACTCCCCTTGGAGGCGAAACCGTTAATTTCCTGCCATCTTGACGGATCTCCCTGCGGGAACATCCTATTAATAAGTGATACCGCCGCCGCCGCTCTCCAGCGAGGCTCTCCGTCCCAAAGCTTATTCCAGAGTTCAGTCTCAGTACCCTCGGGAGCAATATCAAGCATATCTGCAACTATGGCTGCCCCCGTATCCTTTATTTTGCTCCTTTTCTCCATCTCTGCAGTAAATGTATCCCAGTCAGACGCTGCCATGACTGGTACGGAAAATAATAAAACTGCCAAAATCAAAACTAGAGCTGAGATCAGTTTTATTTTCATCTTCATAAGCTCCTCTCAAAAGATACTTTTTTAAAGAAGGATTGTTTTTTCAGTAAGCCCTGTCACCTCTTATTGTTATCTCTCTCTCCCATAAGCCTGACTGCCAGGCCTTTTGATTCACACTTTCCGGAAGTATCTTCCATAAAGCAGCCTTTCCCTGATCTGAACCAAAGATGTCAACTATAAAGATTTCGCCTGATGAAAAAGGGATGTAAACTGCGTCATCAGACTTATATATTCTCTCAATTTTTTCAGAAGGGACTTTACCCTCTTCAACAAATTTCCAGAATTTTCCTCTTCGTTTGCCTGAAGCGCTGAGTTTCTTGATTCCTTCTGTAGAAACCATCAATACTCCTGCTTTTCCATAGCCGCTTAGAAACCAGCTGAGAAACTGAGCCCTCCGATTAAGGTCTCTTTCCTGCAGAAGGACTGTTCTGCAGTAAAGGCCCAGATACGCTTTTGATTTTTTTCTTTCACGTCCCAATATACTGCCCAGTCTTTGGGCGGCATCTTTTTCTTTGCCTTCATTCAAAAGAGTTTTTATAAAAGCGATAAGCTCAGTCTTCTTATCTCCCTCCCCCGGATATATCATATTTATCGAAATTTCATATATTGCCGGCAGTGGAAGTGTCTTGCTGATTTCTCCGCTCTTATCTGCATAAACAGCCGGCTCCGATGGACCATTAAGAGGCATTGCATCTTGGGAAAGCACAGGACTGCTGTCCGCAGCCCATAAACCTACAACCTCAAGCGGATAAAAAATCGTAAGCAAACCAACTATTAAGCTAAAAAATATTTTCATAGATATTATTCTGCCTGAAGAAAATCCCCTTTTTTATGCAAAAAAGGGGATTAGAAATCATTACGCTAAACATCAATATATCTTGTTTCATTTTCCCCTGAAGAGCCTTCGTCTTTGTACGGCATAGATCCGTCAAAAGCCAGGAAAAGAATAGGCAAGCCAAGAAGAACAGGGGTCATGATACCCCAAAGCCAGAAATTTCTTCCAAGTCTTTCTGCAATTTTCCCCCATAGGTAGACATTTGAGGCAAACGCGACCATGGCAGCTCCTGAACTGAATATTTCCGTAAAGACATAGAAACTGACAATGTTCATTGCAGCAGTTACAATCCCCGGCGCCACTATCGCCACGGTAAACCAGCGTGAGATCCTCGCACAGTCGCAAAGAAGCGCAATATTATAAAAGGGGATAAGAAACTGCAAGAAAGATCCTACCCTGAACTTCTCCCCCAGCCTCGAAAATACATAGGCGGCAAAAATATAAATTCCAAAGCACATGAGAACTAGTACTATAACTGCCAATGCTCCGAAAAGTATTGTGAACATCACTTATTCGACCTCTCTTCCAACTCTGATATGATCTTTCCCAGTTCATTAATCTTATCTCCATAAAGAGCCCAGTTCCCGTTGCGCTGTGCCTCCTGCGCTGAATCATATAATTCCTGTGCCAATTTTGCAAGATCATGAATTTCTTTGCCTCTGTATGCAGTATCCGCCTGCATCCCATCGCCATTACCGGTGGCAAGGATGTTAGAAACTGATCCCGGCCTTACAGGAGATCCTTTTTCTGAAGCCTTCTTGCCTATCAGTTTTTCAAGTGCTTTTCCAAATGTCTCATCCCATTCGACCCTGCCTCCGGTCGATACTATTACCCTCTTAAGTTCCGGAAGTTCGCCGTTCTCCGCCTTGAGATAGAGCGGCTGGACATAGAGCAGCGACTTGCCTATCGGTATTACCAGCAGATCGCCGATGATTACATCTGATCCTCTCTGCCCCCAGAGTGAGAGCTGTGATGAAATTTCCGGGTTTTGATTTATAAGTGCTTCGATCTGTGCAGGTCCGTATATAAGTTTTTGCTTCGGGAACTTATAAACAAGAAGTTCTCCGTAATTTGCCGGGTCGCACCGGCCTGCCATCCAGCCGATAAGGTTATCCCTCCCAAGCGGCATATAAGGAATTATAATTGCGAATTCAGGATCTTTTTCACCCCATAATTTCATTGTTACGTAGTTTGGCTCGATCCTTCTCTTCCGTCCTACCGGAGTGACTTCCCACACGTCTTCTCTGTTGTAGTACGTGTTCGTGTCATTCATGTGGTATGTCCTGTATACGTCAGTCTGGACCTGAAAAAAGTCTTCAGGATATCTCATATGCTTCCAAAGTTCATCAGACATCTCACCTGCTGCTTTAAAAATGTCCGGGAATATTTTCTGCCAGGTCTGGATTATGGGATCCTTATCGTCAACAACATAAAATGACATTTTGCCGTCATATGCATCAACAGTAGCTTTCACACTGTTTCTTACATAATTTACACCGTTGAAATGCTTCAGAGTCGGATCCTGAGTCATGACAGGCTTCGAATACGGATATCTGTGGGTCCATGTAAATGCGTCCTGCACCCATATTATGCGTCCTTCAAATATGACAGGGTACGTATCCCCGTCAAAAATCAGAAACGGGGCTATTTCATTGAGAGCTTCACGGACATTCCGATGAAAGAGGACTCTGCTTTCAGGCTTGAGAGCTCCTGTGAAAAGGATCTCCGTATCTCGGAACCTTAATGTGAAAAGCAGTCTTCTCCAGAATGAGCCTATCTCTACTCCGCCGTTACCTTCGTATGTGCTTCTTACATTGGAATCCCCCATAGGATAGTCGAACTCATTTACATCTGTTTTTACCAAAGCATAAAAATCATCCTTAGAACCAAAGTATATCTGTGGCCTGTCGAGTTTTATATCTACGACAGATCTTGGAGGAAGATCTTTCATGAAAAAGGGGGGCAGGCCTCCCGGAGAAACTTCATTTACAGGATTCATGACAACACCGTAACCATGAGTAAATTCCAGATGCATGTTGACCCACGTCTGGTTCTGGAGCTTAGAAAGATCCAGTTCTCTAACCGACAGCATCACCTGTCTGTTAACTCCGTTCAGTTTATACCTGTCAATATACACATCATTAAAATCATAATATGTCCTTATGGCCTGCAGCTGTTTGTACGTCCTCAGAAGCGGAGAGTAATCCCATAAACGTATATTGCGTACTGTTTCCTGATCCTCAAGCAGCTCTTCCGGAGTAACTTCATTTTCTGGTGTCACTGCAACAGTCTTTATCCTGTCCAGTCCAAACGCTTTCCGGGTATAATCAAGATGGTAATCAAGGTATCTTTTTTCCAGCTCGTATTCATTAGGTTTAACTCTGTACTGCTGAACCAGTCCGGGCACAAAGGATCTCGATACCCAGCCAAGCAGAAGGAGTGCCCCTATAAGGACAGCTGACATTTTCCACATTGGCCTGTAGAAATTCATGAGAAGTAGAATTGCAGCTGCTACAGCGGCTGCAGCCAGTATTTTATATGCAGGAAGCAATACGTTAACATCTGTGTATCCCGCTCCGAATACCACACCCGTAGGTGAAAAGAGAAGCTCGTATCTTGCAAGCCAATACCCGGCGCCCCACACGATGAGCAAGAGCGCACCAAGCAGAGACATATGCAGCCTTGCTCTTGACGAGGCTGTCAATCTGGCTCCATCCAGTGAGATAGAACGTGTAATAAAGTATGAAATAGACGTACCTAAAAGAGTTATGACCAATACTCCCTGAAACCATGACTGTATATATTTTATGAATGGAAGAGTAAAAACATAAAAACCCACATCAAAACCAAAGAGCGGATCTGATTCACCGAAAGGAGTCGGATTCATAAATTTGAGGAATGTTCCCCATGAACCCATTGCATTCAATGCGTTCAGTACTGAAAAAAGCAATGCTGCAACTATTATGGCCCATTTTGAAGCTTTAAAATTCAAATCTTCGTTTGAAGAATTATTTATAAGCCTAAGCCCGTTTTTCCACGCTGAATTCCAGTTGGTCCAGTATATCAAAAAAGCAGGAACAAGGGCTATGAAAAAGAGTTCCCAGCGGGCTGTAAATCTTCTCCAAAAGACAGACCCAAAGCCATACGATTCAAACCAATAAAGATTTGTAAGAAAAACGGCAAGGCCCGGCAGTATGACAGTAAACAGGATAAAAACAGCACCCAGTATGAGCCAGATCTTTGATATTTTAGGTATCCTGATACTAGGGATCTTGGGCCTTTCCTCACCCCATCCGTTTTCGTTGTCCCCTGAACCGTCAGTCCATTCCTGATTGTTATTCCTATATATGTTTTCAAATATTTTTTTGAGATCCATAGTCACCAGCTCCTCGCTCAGTGTACAATTCTGTTATGTTATTGTTAACTATAATCAATGACATGTCCAGTGCTGTATGACCCAAATAACAGTGTAAAATGAAAAAGCTCATTCAGCTCCGCGGCAAGATACCTTTATGCAGAAAACAAATATTTTCCGTTATCAATTTAAATTGGAGTGCAGATATGTTTTATGCCTATAAACTCATAGGATCCATGATAGTACCTCCCGGACTGTTGTGTGTGATCACAGCTGTTTTTTCTTTTGTTCTTTTCAGGGCAAAAAAACAAAAGATTCTTTCTGCTGCAATGCTCATGTTAAGTATTTCTATCTGGTTTATGAGCACTTCTGTAGGCTCATCTATAATTACAGGGTCACTGGAAATGCGGTATTTGAATTCACTTCCGGATACAAAAGATCCCGTTGCCTTTCTTATTCTTTCGGGAGGTTCAAACTGCGACAGAGAAGGGGCAGCCGTTATCCCAGGCGTCTATTCTCTTGAAAGGATATATTCCGCAGTAACTGCTGCAGACAGCACAAAAGACGTCCTTATTTTTTCAGGGGGAAACGTTTATGGCTACGACCAGAGAACTGAGGCAGAGATAATGGGAGACTGCGCAAGAAATATGGGTTGGAAAGGGAAAATATTGCTTGAAATATCTTCACGGACAACTGCAGAAAATATGATTTATACCAAAAGAATGCTTTCTGATAAAAATTTTAAAGATATTGTCATAGTTACCAACGCTTTCCACATTCCCCGTTCAATGCTGAGGGCGCATTCCGTTTTCACCGGAAAAAATCTCTTCTCCCTTTCTTCAGGGCTGGCGACAAGCTCAATATTCAGAGGTATACCAGATCTTTTCCCTGATGCTCACAATTTTTCCCTGTCTTGTCTGGGCATCAAGGAATGGATAGGAATATTGGCATTCAAAATTATTGGATGATCCTTTATTTTTCATAGTTCTCCCTGTACCATTCAGCAGTTTTAGAAAGCGCTGACCTTATCTCGGTAAAATCATGATGTCCATTGGCTTCATTAAGAAGAGATATGTCAGCATTGCTTATTTTTATATCTCCAGGTCTTTCAGGAAGCCTCTTTTCTTCGATTTCTGAATCCATGATTTCAGAAATCAGCTTTAAAAGCTCATTTACAGAAATACTCTTACCTGTAGCCAGGTTAAATACACATCCTCTGTTCTGACACGCTTTTTCACACATTTTCAAAAGAATTGAGGTCAGGTCTTTCACATATACAAAATCTCTGGTCTGAGTTCCGTCTCCGTATATTATGGGGCTTTCTCCTGCCGAAAATGCATGACAGAATCTCGGGATGACAGAAGCATACGGCCCGAAAGGAAGCTGTCTGGGGCCATAAACATTAAAGAACCTGAAACCAACGGAACACAGTCCCCACACTCTTGCAGCAGAAGCTGCCTGTATTTCATTGATAGCCTTGCTTGCCCCGTAAGGTGACATCGGAAGAGGGATCTCTCCCTCGTTTCTCAGCCCATTGTCCCTGTTTCCGTAAACTGCCGCAGAACTGGCATAAATCAAAGGGATACCCATATCCTTCATTGCAATGATAAGATCATTGAATGCAGTAACATTATTGCCGTAACACTCTTCCGGAAATTCGATCGATAGCGGGACTGAAACCATCGCTGCAAAGTGAAAAACAGCATCCGTGCCTTCCAATAGTTCTTTAATCAGTCCTTTGTCTGAGACGTCTCCTTTAATAAAGCTGAAATAAGAGTTTCCAGAGAGGTGTTCCAGATTTTCTCTCTTTCCAGTCGTGAGATTATCAAGCACAGTGACCTTCCATCCATCCGAAATAAGTTCATCAGCCATGTGCGAGCCGATAAACCCTGCTCCGCCCGTTATCAAAGCTGATCTTTCCTTTTTCATGCAATCGCTCCCTATCTGAGCAGGCTTTTCTCCTGAGACAATATTATTATAACAAAGGAAGCTCTGTCATATAGCTGGACAGAGCTCCGCAAAACAACTGTTTTTAAGTAAATTGTATT
>JAQVPO010000069.1 GCA_028702015.1 Synergistaceae bacterium
GTAAGCCGAGGCTGCGCCTTTTCCGTTTTGTGCCTCCATGTCAATTTCACTTGCGTTGTTCAGGAAAGCCTCCATTTCCTGGCTAGTCACCCTGAACTCTATGGTGTTGGCCCTGTCGAGGACCTTTGGGCTGAACATGTTGGTGGTCTCATCTATGTTTACCGTGCCGATGATAAAAAAATTATCCGGAATGCCGAGGCCGGCAGGCACTCCGTTGTTGATGGAACCTTTTGGGTAAAGTGGAATCTCTTTCTTTGATTCCATCACACTCAGGAAGTCGGCAAAGTAGCGTTCCACAATGCTTAGGTTCATTTCATCCAGAATCAGAAAATGCGGTAACTCCGGGTGATTGTTCGCCTGAATTATCAGATCCAGCACACCACTATCTGGCTTAACATATTCATCCGGCTTTAATGAATTGGGATACCCCAGCAGCGGCTCGCGATTGGTCCAGTCGGCTCCCACGGGCATCAATTTATACTGACTCTCATCTTCACAAATCCACTGGGCAAACGCCTGCGCCAATTTGGTCTTGCCAGATCCGGACAGTCCTGTGAGAATAAGGAAGGGTTTGGTGAGCAGCGAAGCAATGAAGCGGGTGATCAACTTTGCTGAGTATTGGAGGCCAGCATTGTAAAGCGCTGCAATAAAACTCGCTGTTTCAAAATGGAGTGGCATGATTGGTCCCGGTTCAGGAGTAATGCCATCACTGTTGTCTATTATCCTTTGGTATTGGTCGATGATTTGGTTTAAATCTTCGTTTATGGTTTCTGCTGAAGGCAGATGGTTTACATCATAAACCTTGAATACATAAGATGCCCCATAACGAAACGGATCTTTTGAGTAATTTGTTTGATAAAAATTTCTTATGGTTATTTTATCAGAAACATTCCAGGATAACTTTGGAGTATTAGTTTCGCTAATTCCGTATGAAAGGATAAGCTGTTCAATTTCTTTGTAATAAAGATAGACAGGATAGATTCCTTTACTGGTTGTATTATCCCCTTTTAGAAAGGAAATCCATGGAATTGTGGCCTTTCCTCCAATCCCAAAACTAACTTTTACCTTAGTCCCTTGGTATTGCGAAACATAATGATTCGTTTTAAGATTATCCGTTTTTGCTTGCTCAAGAAACATTATCAGTTGCTGATAAAAGCTGTTATTTCCTTCCATATCTATTTGTTGTAATATCCATAGAAAGCTATGTGCATCTATTAAAGTAGCATCTGGGTCTTTTGTGTTAATAAAGTCTTTTACTTGCTTTTGAATTGCAAGAAAAGTCGAATAATTTTCCCAGGAAGCGTTTCCACTTGTTTTGAAGTTGCCGATTCCCAGTTTGTTGAAAATGTCATCAAAAACTTTCTGGGAAATGGGTAAATATTTAGTGTTATCCTTAATAAAAAATAAGAAAGCAATGAGTTGATAGGGTAGACCTTCACGTTGAAACATTTGGAAACTTTCACCGTCTTGCCGTTCATTTTTATAGAACTCAAAGAGCAATTGTTCTATCTGCCTATCAGTAGAGTATTGACTAAATTTACCCTTGACCCTCCAATCAATAAGATTATGATCTACAGCTTTCCCCCTAATACTAATCTTTGAATGGACTGCAGCATTGACTGCTTTAAAAATTGCTCCACTTCCAACATCCTCTTGCGTCCATTTATCAACTCCTAAAATCCGCCGTGCATTGCTATACACATCGTATTTATAATTTTCTTCGTCAATGATATAGGGAGATTTTTTAAAAGCCACAAATGGTTTGCCGTCTTTGTCCCTTATGAAATCAGAGAAGACCGTAAAGTATTCTTCTAAAAGGTTTTCTTGGATCATTTTGCCTCGGATTTTTATATGTTAGTTGTCACTATCGACTACTCCCATTCTTCATTCATGAGATTCCTTTTCTATGCGGATGTCTGTCAATCTCTTGCCGTTGTATGTGAACCAGAGTGTACCTTGTACGGGGTGGTCATAACCTTTGAGGTCTTGTACGAGGCGGGACAGAGAGGTTGTCTGTCCATTATAGCAAATATGGCGATCATCAATAACGATAACTCTGATGTCAGGATTCTCAGTGAAGCAGAGTTCACTTCCAATCGGAATGCCGCACTCGCTAAAATGGAAAGGACCACGGCGGGCGGTTTCTCTGTTCTCTTGGGCAATCAACTCGTCCTGTACTTCATGACCTTCTGGCTTCATTCGTTTGAGGCGGCCTTTAGTTCCGCTTATTTTTGCAATGCATTCAAGAAGCTGGTAGGCATCCTCTGCACGCATAGCATAAAACTCTTTTACCCTCTCTTTCCCATCAAATGTTTCAATAGATCGTAAATCCGGATTCAGATTGTCAATTAACTTGTGAAGCTCTTTATCTGTAAGGTCGCTGTCAACCTCATATACAGCATATGCCCTGAATGCAAATGGAATTGTCTCGCTCCGATTAAGGTCTCGCAAGCGTCGCTCAATGTTACTTGCGTATCCAATTTTAATATAGTCCGGGAAAGATGGATTGGTAAGGATGTATATTACGCCTGATTTTGCCATAGCTTATACCATTGGTTTGATCATTGATTCAATAAAGGATATTTCTTTGTTTGTTAGTTCATATTTGGTATACAGTTGCTTATCAATATCAGCAATTGGCTTGTTCCAGTTGATGTCAGAAGAAGGAGCAAAGTCTTGATTTGGAACGTAACGCCATACCTCTTTACTATTATCCTGAGTTACTTTAAGAACACCTAATAGTAATCTGCAGAATTTTGTCTTAATATAATTTATAGCAGCTTTAGCTTCATCTTCTGTTTCGAATGCACCAATACCTATGAAGGATTGTGTATAACCCAATAAAGGGTTCCCGATTAATGGAGAGGAAAGAATTTCACCTAGTGCTCCTGACCCGTTGCTTTTAGGAACAAGGACCTTGTATTTCAATGTGTTCTCGTGTTTCTCTAGATATTTTGATTTTATACAGTAAAAGACCCGATTATTGTCAATTAAACCTAAAATGCGATACTTATTTACCGATGGATCAGAGTCTTCTGTAAATACATCCAACTGAGTAAAAATTGAGGTGGTAAGACGTCGTTCTTTACCATCACTTCCAATAATGCCTTTATAGAAAGGATAATCCGCATATAATTTTTTAAGATTAAATTTATTTTGAGGGTAAATAATACTGCTCAAAGGAATGCTACTCTTGGCATGAACTCTTTTTATGATAGAATTAATTTCTTTATATGGCGTATATGTGCCAATTTTTCCGAAGTTCTTTTTAGCATCTCTATATGTAACAGCCACTCCTCCTTTTATATCAACATTAGGAAAAACATCAGTACTCTTTGGCTTGTACCAAACGACCTTTAAGTGCTCGTCATTGAGCATTTTTTGATTCCATTCCTTTGGCGTCTTACCAGCATCAAATAGAAAACGAGCAGGTGTGATTAATGTTACCTTATCGCACATAGCAAATGATATATCCATAAACAGATGGTATACTGGATCATCACTCGTCTTCTCTTGCTTAAGTTGGTATGGAGGGTTTCCAATAATAGCATTGAATTTCATATTTCTGATGTTATTTATCTTCCAATAGTCCTGTCCGTCACTTACTTTAGATATGAAGTTTTCTTTCTTATTTGTAATTTGGTTAATGAGGTCATCAAAATACCTGGCATTTAATTTTGTATTACGGAATCCGGCAAGAGTTCTTCGAGTGATATTTTTAGCCATAGGTGTTTTACACACGATGAACAAATTATCTCGCAATACTTCATCCCATATTCTCAGGTGTTCGGCACGATGCTGTTCTACTGCATCTTCAGAAACCACAAAGAGCGGATTATCCGTTTCAAGGCGTTTTCTGTAAATATTATATGCTGCATAAAGAGGATATAAACCTGATTTTGAGTTGATCTCAAGTATTTTACTACTAGATGAAAAAACATCTGTTGTAACGTCCCCTTTGTCAACAAATCTTGGAGAACAAATTCTGTCGGACATTTTTTCATCGTAGAATACATATCCACCTAATGTGTCACCCAAGTGCATATTAACGACTCTCCAGGGTGTAAGTACAGTTTCCTTGTCCGGATTACGGAAAGTGGTAAAAATACTCGTAATACGTTCTATTCTGTCCTCAACATCCATTTTATCTGCTGCCCTTGCAAGATCTCGAATACGTTTCCCGGCAGCAGCAAATATATCTTTATCGTAGTATTTTTTGAAGGAATTAAAATGTTGTTTTGTTACACCTCTTGGCATAAATTCTTCCCAGGACTGTGGGTCAATAAGAGAGGTGAAGTTATCAAGGGTAATTTCTTCATCTTCGTTATTAATTTTGGATCCATAAAGAATCATTGGCATACGGATAGATATGCCCCTAAGAATAGAGACAGCCGTATCGCGGTTTTTCTTCTTCTCTTTCCGTTCTTCGAGGAGTTTCTTTTCCTCTTCGGTAAGTTCTTTACCCTGCCTTTTCTTGTTATTTATACCTTCGAGTTGCTCATATTCTTCATTGCTAAAGCCTTGATTATTGATATCAACATCATTCGTCTTTGGCATCGCTTTCGTCTGGCCTATTATATCTTTCAGGCCTATAAATTCCTGAAGTTCTCCTTCTGATAGTTGAAAAAGGTTGTCATTATAAAGGTAGCCATCTTCAAAGCCATTACGAACTACACGTTCCACATATACGCGCTTTAGTTGCTGCATCATGTGTGGCACGTTGACTGGAGACATTTGTGATCCGTGGAAAGATATTACCGGACAGAAGTTGAGAAATTCTCTTATCCGCTGTTCATCACTCTCGGAGCTCTTCCCGGCCCTTGCAGAAATTTTAGCTGTTTCAGCCAAGACTTTAAGCGTACGATCAGGAGCGAAATCAAAAACAAAACAATCCTGCTTAATTCGGCCATGGATTGTGGCAGGAGTTTGCACACGGAATATCGTCTGCATATAACTCGATGCGCTCGTACTAAAAGAGCCGGACAGCATAAACACTGCAGTCCACTGTGGCACAGAAACGCCTGTGGTCAAACGTCCGCAAGAAAGCGTGATAGTCCAGGTTTCATCGGATGCAGGTCCAATAGCTTCTTTAACCATTTCGAGCGCGTTATCACTTTCATAGTCATCATCTGTTATTCCGTCACCAGCAACATTGACTATCTGGAAAGTGCCGAATACAGGGTGGTGCTCGAGTTTATCCTTAAGAGCTTTAGCTTCCTTCACTCCCGGAATAGTCCATAATGAATGACGAAAGTTTCTGCGCCATTCAAGAGTACTATAAGGGTATTGGCTTGTGGTTGAATTTGTAGCAAGGAGGTTAAGAAACCGATCAATATCATCGCTGTGAATGAAAAGGCCATTTTGCCCTGTACGGAAGAACTCCTTGAAATTGAAAGCGTGTTCCTCGTCCTGATATTTTTTGAGCTCAAGACTGAGGTCGTATGTATAGATGTTGAGTTTTGGCAAGCAGTCGTATGGGTTTGGGTCACCCCAGTGAGTCTCGTTCCACTCCTGTTTAGCTCGCTGCTCCATCACATAGTCCCAGGTATAAATGTCCTCTTCGTCATAATCGTCTAGAAGATTGAAAGGGGTGCCGCTTAACTTGAGAATTTTTGTATGTGGTTTAGTTAATTCAGCAATGACGGCTTCACCAAGCTCAGTCTTTGTTCCCTCATGAGCTTCGTCAATAATCACTAGATCCCAAGGAGTTGCAAAGATTTCGTTGTTCTTGTCAAAGTTTCCACCCACAAGCTCAGATCCACGCAGGTCCTGCATGGATGCGAAGTAAATATATTTCTTTCCGCAAGAATTGTGAAGTACTTTAAGTGACTCGAATACTTCTCCGTTTGATTTCGATCCATATTCAAAATCGTAGCGGTTGTAGAAGATTTTATGATAATCCTCGAACCAACCGTCGTCAACAACAGGACGGTGAGTTAGAATGAGGGTTTGGCTAAACTCAACTTCCTTAACGAGCTGCAGGGCCGAGAGTGTTTTTCCAAAACGCATCTTTGCATTCCAAAGGTAATGATTACTTTTAGCAAAACGCTTTTTGGTATTATCAATAGCAAGACGTTGTTCCGGACGAAATTCTATAGGATTCCTGTCATTCGAAATCTCTCCCGGTAACAATGATGTACGGTTTTCTTTAGCGGCTTTTATTGCATTCTTTACTGTCTCAAGGTCAGTTTCGAACCATTCATTAGCTTTCGCATCTGTGTTGAAGTATTTGCGATTGATGCCAGAGCGACGCAGGACTTTGTGTACTTCTCCGTCGTTGAAAGTCCATAATTGACCGTTTTTTATAGTCAATGTCAGCTCGGTATGCAGAAGGTCATAATTAATTCCTGCTGTTGAGGTGTATTCGTTGATTCGTTCCCTTGCGGTCTTATTAAGCTCCGAGCAGTTATTCTGTAGGGTCAGTGGATTAGCGGAGTCTTTGAAAGTGGTCTCTCCGACTTTCAGGCACCCTTTATGAGCTTGGTCGCTTATTCGGAAGACATAAATCAGCTTAAGCTTGAATGACGATTGGAAGTTCATAACTTACTTATTTTATCAAATCAACATATCTGATTATTCGACCGTATTTGCCGGTTTGAGGGTCTTTGGCCTTCCAGTCCTTAATCAGGCAATACTTGCCGTTATGGTACTTAACACTTTCTTGTGCACAACCTCGACACGGAGTCTTTGTAACAGTGCCAAAGAGAGAAATATCTTCGATAATATGGCAACTACCAGGGATAACACCTTTAAGACCATCCATTTGCCATAGGTTCCAGGATATAATGTATGCGGCATATTTCAGCGAGGTTTTTGCGGGTTGTTTTCCGAATTTAGCCGTGTAAAAATCCCTAAAAGTAAAGAGCATTGCTTCCCTGGCTAGAAGAAGGTTATCTCCCTGCCATTCGAAACCGTAAATGCTTTTTAGTGCATCTTGCGCCATATCAAGCCATTCTTCGGATGTTACTGTGTTCTCGCTAACGACTCTTAATTTGCGGTCCAGAAGGCCAATTCTGCGTTCAGTAGGGATTTCTTCACCTGTAGTTGAATCATATCGGTTGACAAGGTACGGAGCTTCCCCACAGGTAATTTCCATACGATTGTCACGAACA
>JAQVPO010000070.1 GCA_028702015.1 Synergistaceae bacterium
AAGTCGTCTTCCTTGCGGTAGGGTTCGAGACCACTGTTCCTGCTGCATGTCTGGCCGTTAAGAAAGCCAAAGAGGCAGGAATAACTAATTTTACGATCCTCGGAGCAAACAAAACGATGCCTAATGCATATTTGGCGCTGAAAGACAGCGCAGATGCCTTCCTTTATCCGGGGCATGTAAATGCCATAGCCGGGACTGCTGTGTGTGAACAGCTTTTGAATGAAGGAGTTTCAGGCGTTGTGACGGGATTCACGGCAAATGAACTGCTTACTGCTATTGCTGTTGTGCTTCAACGTGCAAAAGATGGAAAACCCTTTTTCATGAACTGCTATCCGAGGGTAGTTAAACCGGAAGGCAATGTGCCTGCGCAGAAGCTGATGGAGCAGGTCATGGAACAGTGTGATGCGGAGTGGCGGGGCCTTGGGGTGATAAAGGGCTCGGGATTGAAGCTTCGGGCAGCTTACAGTGATTTTGACGCCAGGCTGCGCTTCAGCCTTCCGGTGATAAGGGGAAAGAGTAATCCTGCGTGCTGCTGCGGTGATGTCCTTCAGGGAAAATGCAGACCTTCTGACTGCAAGCTGTTTGGCAAAGGATGCACCCCGCAGAATCCTGTAGGAGCATGTATGGTCTCCAACGAAGGAGCATGTTCAGCCTATTACCAATATGGAGGAAATTACAATGGATAAGGTAGTTACACTTGCTCACGGTGCCGGCGGAAAACAGACATCAGAGCTTATAGAACAGATCTTTAAAGCACATTTTTCCAATCCGGACCTTACTGCCGATGATGCTGCCGTGCTTCCGGTTGAAGCTGGAAAAATCGCGTTTACAACAGATGGATTCATCGTCTCTCCCTATGAGTTCCCGGGCGGAAACATCGGAAAACTCAGTATATGCGGTACAGTCAATGATCTGTCCTGCATGGGAGCAAAGCCTATGTATATGTCATGCTCTTTTGTGATAGAAGAGGGATTTCCTATGGAAAAGCTGGAACATATCGCGGCTGCAATGGAAAAAACAGCCAGAGAGTCCGGAGTAAGGATCGTTGCCGGAGATACCAAGGTGGCGGGTAAGGGCCAGGTAGACAGTATTTTTATTACCACTACGGGAATAGGCCGGATCATAGAGGGAGCCGGTACCTCAGGAAAAATGGCCAAACCAGGCGATGCTGTCATTGTGACCGGCGATATCGGCCGTCATGGATGCGCAATACTGATCTCAAGGGATGAATTCGGTATCGACGCCGATGTAACGAGCGACTGCGCGCCTCTATGGGGTATAACCGAAAAAATGTTTGAGATAACGAAGGACATCCATGTAATACGTGATGCGACCAGGGGCGGTGTCGGTACTGTATTATATGAAATTGCCGGGCAGAGCAACGTTGGGATAAGGCTTGATGCAGAAAAAATACCTGTTGCGGGAGAAGTCTCCGGTGTCTGCGGGATGCTTGGGCTGGAACCGCTCTATCTTGCCTGTGAAGGAAGACTTGTAGTTTTTGTTCCAAAGGAAATTGCTCCGGCAGTCGTTGATGTGCTTCACGGATGCCCCTATTCTGAAAGTGCCGCAATTATCGGAGAAGTTACCTCCGACATGCCTGGTAAGGTAGTCATGAAAACCGCCATAGGATCAGAGACCCTTTTGCCTCAGCCGGGCGGAGAGCTGCTTCCGCGCATATGCTGACGGGATTTTTCTTTTGATCATTTTTGTACGATAATGCGATGCATATCGGAATTTCACATAAAACAAATATACTTTGAACCATCGTAATATATGCAGGGGGCAGTATCAAAAGACTGTTTCCTTTTTAATGGAGAGGGTAATGCTATCCGGCAAGCTGCCGGATGGCATTCCTGCAGTCATGAGGGGAAACTGCGCCTGTCATTGCATGTGCCAGCCGCATATGGTCTGTTTCTTACTGCCGTGCCCGCGTTTCTGTTCAGTGTCAAGGGCTGCAGTCAGATGTTTGTCCAGATCGTATTTGCGTTGTTTTATGCAGCGATCAGTCTTTCACAGGCTATAACAGGGCCTCTTTCGGATAGATTCGGAAGAGAACGGTTTATGATTCTGGGGCTTGCCATTGCCGCTTTCGGGATTGGAATATTCCCTAATCTTGAAACTACTATGATAAGCATAGTTCTAACCATTGGCAGCCTTGGACTGGGAATATTCTATATATCTTCGATGACCTTTTTAAACAATGCTGTCCCCAATTCGTTAAAGGGAACTATATCAGGGGCGTATTATCTTTTCTGGGGCGTCGGATATTTTGCCGGTCCGCTTGTAATAAGCAAGATCAGTGAAATCATGGGCAGCAATACCGGATTTTACACATTCTCCTGTATGCTGATGATTGAAGTTATAGTTCTTGCATCGGCATGCAGAAACAGGCTTAAAAGGGCTGATTGTAATAACTAAACTGCATATGCCAGAGAAGCCGTTGTGTAAGCAGAGATAACTTATGCAGCATTTTATTTTGATCTGATATCAATAAAAAATCTCCGCGGGGATCCCTGCGGAGATTATGTTATCGCTGGAGCCGACTTCCGGACTCGAACCGGAGACCCCATCCTTACCATGGATGTGCTCTACCTGCTGAGCTAAGTCGGCGGCCGCATGCGGTAAGGGCATTCGGGCAAAAATAATGGTGGTAGGAGCTGGATTTGAACCAGCGTAGGCTCTCGCCGACAGATTTACAGTCTGTTGCCTTTGACCACTCGGCCATCCTACCACGCACATGAACCCGCAAAAGGCAGTATTCACGGGAGATTATTCTACATTATATCCCCAGTTTGTCAAGACAGCAGTTGTGTCAATATAATTATTCAGTTGCTTGTCGTAGATAATAGGAGTATTTTTTTAGGACAAACTGAGGTATATATTTGATTCTGCAAAAAATATATATGTTCGAGCATATTTATAACAAGCACTGTCTCATGTGATAGAATATGCGGACATGATGCTGGGACAGGAGAGTACAGTATGTGCTTCCTGCTTTTGCGAATCAGCTGATCGACAAAAAATGAATATCTGCGTTTTTTTAGGGGGAATACGGTGCAAATCCGAAACGGCCCCGCCACTGTGACCCTTCAGGGGAAGTCAGGCGACCCAAAAAAGAATGATGGATGTTATGCGTGGGCGTAGTTCATCCTCATTGTGAAATTTTTGAGGGGGCCGTCCGGCTCCTTTTTTTGTTGTCATATATGGAGAAGAGGTATTATCTTGAAAAAGTCAGATCTCTTTATGTCGATAGTTTTTATTATTCTTATTATGCCAGCTATAGCGTGGGCTTCACCTGCAAGGATAATATCGCTGGCTCCTGTCGGGACTGAAATACTATTTGCGCTCGGACAGGGAGATCACATTATAGGTGTGACAAATTTCTGCGATTATCCCCCCGAAGCTGCAAAAAAAAGCAAGGTTGGTGATTTTGCGGCGATAAATTTTGAGAGCCTCATCTCCATGAGAACCGATCTGCTTCTTCTTCAGGATATCCACATGCAGTTTACCCCTCAGCTGGATAAGCTTAAGATCCCCTACATCATAATGAAACAGAACAGTATTGACGAAATATGTGACTCCATTATAAGGCTGGGGAAAATATGTTCTGCAGAAGGGAAAGCATCGAAGCTTGCCGCCGGTCTTCGTGCGGATGTAAAATTTGTTGCTTCAAAGGTAAAGGGCTTAAAAAAACCGAAAGTCCTGCTTTGTGTATCGCGTGAACTTTCCGAATACCAGATCAATAGTTTCTATGCCGCAGGCAGCAATAATTTTTACGGAGAGATCATTTCCCTTGCAGGCGGAGAAAATGCTGTAACGGAGAAAAGGATATCTTACCCGCAGGTGTCACTTGAAGGACTGATGAAAATCAACCCTGACGTGATAATAGATCTTGTCGGAGATAAAGTCTTCTATCACTCAAAAGACAGGATCGACAAGGATGTTATTTTCAATAAAAAGTATCTCAGAAGCCAATGGGAACGGAGTTCCCGGGTAAACGCCGTAAAAAACGGCAGGATATATATATTTGAGGGAACGGTTTATCTGAGGCCCGGGGCAAGATCCGGAAAGATACTCAGGTCATTCGCGAAAGCGATCCATCCTGAGGTCAAATGGTGAGCAGCGATATGTTTCTTGACATAGAAAACCTTTCGCTTGAGCTTGGAGGCGTCCGGATACTTGAAAACATATCTTTTTCCCTGGACAGGGGGAAGTATCTCGGCATAATCGGACCTAACGGTGCGGGCAAAAGCTCTCTGCTTAAGTGTCTTGGCCGGCTGCAGAAAAATTATTCAGGCAGGGTTTTGCTGGAAGGCAATAGTATTTCTTCAATGCCCGAACGTGCTGTAGCGAGGAGAATAGCCTGGGTGCATCAGACAGGATCTGATTCCCTCCCGTTTACAGTAAGAGAGTTTGCCCTGATGTCACGCTATCCATGGCAGAAAGCCATAGGAGGAGAAACATTGGAGGACATGGAGATAATTGACCGGTCTCTTGAAACGGCAGGAGTCGCTGATATCGGAGACCGTCAGCTGAACAGTCTGAGCGGAGGGGAACGCCAGAAGGCACTGATAGCTGCTGCGCTTGCCCAAAGTACGGACATTCTTTTTCTGGATGAACCAACCAGCTTTTTGGATTACAGGCATCAGGTGGAGACGCTCGAACTTGTTGAGAGAGTAAACAGAGAACAGGGAATTACGATACTTCTCGTTACGCATGATATCAATCTGGCTCTTCACGGAGCCGATGAGATCCTGGCGATCAAACGCGGACGAACTGCCTGGAAGGGAAAAAGCGAAGATCTGCATCATAAGGAACTTCTTTCGGAAATATTCGACACAGAGTTTGAAAGTTTCGTCTCAAATGGACAGAAAATACCTTATGTAGCGCCAAGGGGGCTTGTCAGATGAAGCGTTTAGCTCTGCCTGCTCTTGCTCTCTTTTCCATGGCTGTGATCATAGCTGCGCCTTTTATCGGTATGCAGCAGATAAGCTTTGCAGAGTTCCTCAGCGGGAGTGATATGAATATTGCCAGAATAATGTGGGATTTACGCATTCCGCGTGTCCTGCTTGGCTGGATAACCGGTGCAACTCTGGCACTGTGCGGACTGATCTTCCAGGCGCTTTTCAGAAACCCGCTTGCTTCTCCTGACATGCTGGGAGTTTCCACTGGGGCAGCGTTCGGTGCAGTTTTATATATCAGGACAGGAATAGTCTTTTCATTTCTGGGTCTAATCTCAGGTCTTTCCCTGGCGGCTTTTGCCGGGGCACTCGCCGCGACTTTTGCGATATATGCGGCAGGAAACCTGCGGCGCGGCGGCATGTCGGAGGCGACGCTTCTTCTTGCGGGAGTCGCTATGAGTTTTCTTTTCGGAAGCCTTAATATGATAATACAGTTCACTGGCGGCTATGTAGATACGTTCAGGATGATGCGCTGGTCTATGGGGGGTATTCAGGCTGTGGGCTTTGCTCCTATAATTGCTACGCTCCCGGCACTTGCTGTTATCTTTGCTGTGGCTTTTGTTGCTGCCCCTGAGCTGAATTTGTTTGTCTGCGGAGAAGACATTGCGGCGAGCCGCGGCGTATCGGTAGCAAAGCTCAGGAGGTTTCTTTTCTTCTCTGTATCCATAGTGATAGGCATCAATGTTGCAACCTGCGGGCCGATAGGATTTGTCGGACTCCTTGGACCTCATATATGCAGAAAAATGGTTGGAACGACAGACCATAGAAAGCTTGCAGTGGCCTCGCTCTTTTTTGGAGGAGCCTTTCTTGTGATGTGCGATACAGCTGCCAGGATGCTCTGGGCTCCGGCGGAAGTTCCTGTTGGTGTCCTTACTTACTGTATTGGGTCTATCTTCTTCCTATGGCTACTTGTAAGAGGAAAACGCTAAATATTGATTATAGGTATATAAAAAGACAGGAGAGATCGTAATTGCTTGAGTATATGGTATCGGGCGGAATAATAATGTGGGTCATAGCAGGGCTTTCTGTCCTTGCCATGGCGGTTGTGGTTGAGAGGATCCTCTTTTTCAGGAGTGCCTCTACAAACCCGGAGGCGCTTGAAGAAGCTTTTGGCAAAGCAATCTCAGAGAACGACATTGATGAGGCTAGAAAAGCAGTCAAATCATCAAAGAGCTCTCTGCATAGGCTTTTTTTTACAGCTTTTGCTCACTGGGGCGTGGGGAGAGAGGATATGAAACTGCTGGTTGAACAGCAGGTCCGGCGTGAAGTTTACAGATGGGAGAAACACCTCTTTATTCTTGAAATAGTCGGGAAGACAGCTCCGCTCCTTGGCCTTCTAGGAACGGTGCTCGGAATGGTCGAAATGTTTCAGTCACTGCACCTTGGGGGGCAGATAAACGCTGCTACAGTCACTGGAGGTATATGGAAGGCTTTGTTTACAACTGTTGCTGGGCTTACCGTCGCGATCCCCGTCATATTTGCTCACGGGCTTCTGGTGTCGCGCATAGACAGCGAGGAAGAGACGCTCAACAGAGGCGCGGACTATCTGATAAGGGAACACTTCTCCAGCCATGGTGGGAAAAGTGAGAAAGCGTAACTCAAGACGTTTCACAGACGTAGATGTTACTCCTCTTATAGACGTACTCTTTATGCTGATAATCTTTTTTGTCCTGACAGCAACGTTCATTCAGGGCAAGCTGGATATAGATCTTCCCTCAGGCGAGGGTGAGATCTCAAATACGAAGAAAGCCCTGACCCTGACCGTTGAAAAGAACGGAACCATCTTTTGGGAGGGACATAGTGTGACCAGGGAAGAATTGCCCCAACTTGCAAAGAATGCAGGAGATAGGGAGATCCTTGTCGCAGGAGATAAAAACGCACCGTACGGCAGAGTCGCAGAAGTCCTCTCATTACTCCGGGAGGCAGGGATCACTTCTGCAGGTCTTCTGATGGAGCAGGGAAACTGATTATGAACGAGCCC
>JAQVPO010000071.1 GCA_028702015.1 Synergistaceae bacterium
ATGTGCAGGATAAATCGAGACTTAGTCCTCATCTTGAGAGCAGGATCGATGAATTCAACAGGCTTGATGAGGCAAGGCTGAAGGGTATGAAAGTCATGCTTGAAAAGGAAGGTGATGCTGAAATAGAAACCGTTGTAAAATATGGCTCACCTTCACTTGAGATACTGAGGCTTGTCGAAGACTTGGATGTAAAGCTTGTTGTTATGGGAAGTCAGGGCAGAGGCTATGTGAAAGAGTTTTTTCTTGGCAGTGTGAGTCAGAACATTGCAAGACTTTCTCCTTCCTCGGTGCTTCTGATACCAACCAGACGCTGACTATGTCATTTTGTGTGGACTGGAGGAGGATCCTATGTTTAACAAGTTTATTGTGGCTACAGACCTCTCTGATGACTCGCTTGAACTTATAGGATGCGTAGACAGGCTGAAAGCTTACGGTGCGCAAAAATGTCTTCTGATCCAATATATGACTGTAAATGAAGTTATTCATTGCACAAGAAGACAATCCAACTTCCCTGTGCATAAATATGAAGAGTTCTTCATGGAGAGCAAGCAAAGTCTTATAAAAGAGGGTTTTGAAGTTCAAGCCAGGGTGCTTGCTGGTTATCCTGTCTCCGGGATCAACAAGATTGCTGTTTCAGAAGAATACTCTCTGATAGCTACAGGGGCCAGAAGGAGTACTTCATCCGGGGAAATATATTTCAGCCCTTTAGCTAACGAGCTGATGCACGTCGTTTCAAAGCCGCTGCTGATAATGAGGTCGCGAAGGAGCGATATTCCTGGAATAAGTATAGATGGCAGTGAGGTCTCAGAACATCTGCTTTACCCGACAGATTTTTCAGACAATGCCGATATGGCATTTTCAAAAGTACTGGAACTTGCATCAGGAAGGGTAAAAAAAGTTACGCTCCTTCATGTTCAGGACGCTGCGAAGATAAATCCTCACCTTGAAGACAAAATTGAAGAATTCAACAGGATTGATATAGCCAGGCTTGAAGGGATGAAGAAGCTTCTGCAGGAAAAAGGAGCTGTTGATGTAGATGTTCTCGTTAAATATGGTTCTCCTGCGGCAGAGATAATAAATACAGTTGAAGAGCTTGGGATCCAGCTTGTTGTAATGGGGAGTCAGGGCAGGGGATATGTAAAGGAATTTTTCCTGGGAAGTGTGAGCGGAAATGTGGCCAGAAGGGCTCTTTCTTCTGTTCTGATTATTCCGGCAGAATCCTGATAAGGCATGTTATGAAACCTGATCGAAAGCTTCCTGCTATAAATAACATTTTTAAAAAATTATTATATAGTTTGTTTATGATGTAAAATATATTCATAATTATAACTATTTGATTGACCTAAGGAAGCTCTGTGCTGAGTTATGCTTAGCTATCTAGATGATACAGTAAAAATCAGACGAGCTATATTTTGAGTGGCTTTGCCTAAAATCTGTTTTTTATCAAAAAATAAAACTACAAATACAACTACAGCATAGATGAAATTTATTGCAGAATCTGTACATGAAACAAAAAAATGACAAATCAGATTTAAACAGTGCGTGCTGTAATACAGTTGTCATCTTTCAGGACGGATACTCAGAAAACTTGCAAAGTTAGAAATATAATGTCTCACTTTTCTCAAAATGCTGTAACTGAGGATGAGAAGGAATGAAGAACAAAAAACTCCTGGTAAGAAGCAACATCTGGCTCTATGTGATTCCATTTCTTGGATTGATCTTTGTTTTTTCAATAGGAATGTATTCTGCCGTGGAGCGTAGAATACATGAGAACTATGAAAAATTTAAGATTGATGCAATTAATGCTGCCAGAGAATATTCAAATAATCTTAAACGATCGGTAGACGCCGGCAGGATCATCGATCACCTTCTCGACGAAAAACTTACAATAGCGGGGAACGCTGTAACCATGTTCAATGGTCAGTTTTCTCAGAGAACAGTAAAGGCGCTTGTAAAATCCCTTAATGTAGATCAGATATGTATTTATAATAAAGATGGAGTAATTATTTATTCAAACGTAGAGGAATATATCGGATGGAAGGCTGAAGAAGGACACCCTGTAAAAACTTTCATGGAAAGCGGCAGGGATATGTTATTCGATGAAATAAGGGCAGATAGTGTTTCAGGAGAATATTATAAATATGCATATTACAGATTTTTGTCCGGCGGTTTTGTCCAAATCGGAATCTTTGCAGAAGATATCAATAAAATTTCCGGCAAGTTTGATATAGGAAAACTGCTTGATGATATTGCAAAAGATCCAGGCATAAACCAGATAAGCCTGATAGATATAAATCAAGTCGTTGTCGATAGCTCAAACCATGAATTGCAGGGGGTGAGAATAGACATACCTGAAGCAGCAGCCTCAATAAAAGAAGGCAAAGAAATCAGTTTTATTGATAAAACCGGCAAAGAAGTTTTATATAAGTCCATAATACCGTTCTATAATGACGGCGTTCTGACAGGTGCTGTTTTTATCAGTTCGCGGGAATTAGGAGCTGGGTACATAGCAGCCCAGGAGCTTAAGCGCAGGTTTTGGGCAACTTTAATAGGCATACTTGTCATAAGCGGGGCAATGCTGATGCTGTACAGAAACGGCAGCAACTATATAAAACTTGCTTATTATGATGCCAGTACTGGTCTCCCCAATCAGGAATCGCTCAAGTATTTCATGGAAAATCTTTTCAGGCATAAAAGATGGAACGGAGCGCTGATGATGCTCAACTTCAGCCTTCTTTCAAATATTTCTCTTCTTTACGGTTCTGATTATACAGAGAAAGTTTTTTCAGAAATAACAAAAAAAGTAGAAAGGTGTTTTTATAATTATGAAGGAATAACCTTCAGAATGCCCAGAGACCGCCTTGTGATATTCATAGAAACGATTGCTTCGGGGACCCCCTTAAGCCTTGCTCTGGATAGAGTAAAAAAACTGTTTGAAACAGAAACCTTTACAGACCAGAATATCTATATGCCGGTGGAAATTGGGGCAGCAGAACTGAGTGAAGAGGATGACCCGAAAAATATTCTTAAAAAAGTGCTGATCGCGCTGAGCAGGGTGAAAGTGAGTCAAAACGTCAGTTATCAGTATTTCAACTCAGAGATGGAGGCTGCAGTTGAAAGGGAAGGTCTTATTGAAAAAGAGATACTCAAGACAATCAAAGATGAGGATGACGGCAAAGAAGGAAGCCTTTATGTCTTATTTCAGCCTCAGATTGAAACCAGCACGGGAAAAATCACTGGATTTGAAACGCTTTCAAGGATGAAATCAGACAAATTGGGAGCCATATCGCCAGTTGAATTTATTGAAATAGCCGAAAGAAAAATCCTCATAAGCCCGCTGACAGAATTGATTCTTAAAAAAGCCTTGCTGTTTATAAAAATGCTTAAAGACGGTGGACATGCTGAAGGGATACGTGTGGCAGTGAATATATCAGGAATGGACCTGATGAGATCTGATTTTCTAAAAGATATTACAGACCTTATCGAGGAATACGGCATAGAAAAAAATACTTTGGAATTTGAGATAACAGAATCTATTTTCATTGATGAATTTATAACCATAAACAAAAAGCTGGGTATACTCAGGAGTATGGGCATACATGTGTCTATAGATGATTTCGGCACAGGATACTCGTCCTTTTCCAGACTGCGTGAATTGAACGTTGACACAGTAAAAATTGACAAACAGTTCGTTGACAATATTCTCATTAAAAAAACAGAAGAACTGATGCTGTCCGATATTATCTCCATGGCCCATAAAATCGGGCTTTCTGTTGTTGCCGAAGGTGTAGAAACAGAAACCCAGAGAAAATATCTTGCTGAGGCGGCCTGTGATACCATTCAGGGATATTTTTTCAGCAGGCCTGTGGAGGCTTCTCAGGCTCTGGACATGCTATCCGGGAATTAGTATATGTATATTGGGAATGTGTTGATTTTTTCACAGGCCCGGATCACTGTCGATTTCCTGCAGAAGGTGTTTTAGAGGGGGCTATTTGAGCTTTATTTCTTAAAGAGAGTTCTTCTCGGAACCATGGTTCCATGAGAAGAACTCTCTTTTTCTGTACGTTTATTTTTAAGCTCAAAACTTAGCTCTTGATTTATAAAAAATGTTTTTAAGAATCAAACATTTTAGTGCCCCAGATATAAAAAGCTTTTCTTAACTCTTCTACTGTTGAGAGCACGTGGCGTTTTGCAAGTATTTTCGCGACAGCAGGTTCTTTTTCGATAAATGCGCGCAATATTTTTTCATGCTCGATAATAGAGTGGTGCAGTTCAGGCGTATCTAAATACTCTGTTTTCGGCTTTTTCTCCCGGCAAAATCTGTCATAATAAAATATATATAATTCAGATCTTAAGAAAATGACTTTTGCTGCACGGATCAAATAGTCGTTTTGAGATGCTGTGATAATAGACTGATGGATCATTTTATTGACTTCATTATACTTAAGTGCGTCAGCCTGAGGGTATATGCTTTTTTCTAATTCCAGCAGCTTTTTCATCTCTTCTATCTGAGCATCCGTGATAACCTGGGCAGCTTCAAATGCCGCAACTCCTTCAAGCTCTGCCCGGAACTTGAAGAGGTCATTCATGTCCTCAAGGGTAAGAAAGGGAATAGAACACCCTCTGTTGGACTGTATTTCAAGAAATCCTTCTGCCGCAAGCCTTTTTAATGCGCTGCGTATCGGAGTACGGCTCATGCCCAGGTCTTTTGCAAGATCTGCTTCAAGCAGCTTTTCTCCAGGTAAATATTTGTGGTCTATAATTTGTTTTATAATTGCCTTACTTGCTCTATCTTCTGCAGTACTAATGATTTTATCGTTATTTTTCTTCAATAAAATTCCCCCGCAATATAGTTGGTCATATAATTATAAACTAAACGGCACAGATACTGCCTGAAAATAAATATATCATCGAAAAGGGCATCAGGAATAATTTCATTCCTAATGCCCGATCCTGCAAAGTCAATTCATTTTCTTAAAATGGCCCTGGTTTTGTCTCTTATTAATTATCGCAGCCGACCTTAACGCCCCATAGTTTACTGAGGATCAGGGTGACTAAAACTATAGCAATTATAAGAACCGCTAAAAGGGCATACGTACTGCTGATCCATGAAGATACAAGGTATACAGCAAATGCGATAGTGCCGATAAGAAAAGCATATGGAAGCTGTGTTCTGACATGCTCAATATGATCGCAGGCGGCTCCCATTGAAGAAAGGAGAGTAGTGTCAGAGATCGGCGAACAGTGATCACCGAAAATACCTCCGCTGAAAACAGCTGCAATAGTTGGGATCAAGGGAGAACCCAAAGTCATCGACATAGGAATAGCTATCGGAAGAAGGATCGCAATAGTTCCGTATGAAGTGCCTGTGGCAAAGCTGATGATCCCGCCCACGACAAAAAAGAGCGGTGCGATCATAAAGGCAGGGAGGTTGCCTTCAACAAGCTGTACGATATATGGGGCAGTCCCCAGCTGTTTGCAGATAGAGCTCAGCGACCATGCAAACAAAAGAGTCAGTACAAGGAAGAGATTGTTTTTCATTCCTCCGAGATACATATCAAATGTCTTTTCGAAACTGCTGATCTTATATTTCAGCATAAGTCCGAAACAGATCATCCATCCGACAAAATATCCGGTTGTCAATCCTGTCCTGATGTTTATACCAAGTGTTTTCTTATAAGGAAATCCATTTGCAATCAGAATTGCAAAAAATATAATAAAAACAGCAAGTATAGGGTACAGAATGAGAGACATCTTGGGAGTTGCATCTTTTGATAATACCGGCGGTTCTCCAAGGCCCATTGGCTGAGCATGTTCCCAGTGAAGTTTGCCTGTCTTCAGGACCCGTTCTTCTGCTTTTGCCATAGGACCAAAATCTGTTCCTAAAACGGCTATAAGCGGGATAAGGAGCAATGTTCCCAGGCAATAGAACTGAAAGGGGATCGTCTGGATAAATGTATCCCATGCAGAAATAGTAAGGCTGTAGTTTGTAATTTCCTTTTCGATGCAGCTCATGGCGAAAATACCAAAACCTGAGATTGGGATCAGCATGCAGACAGGAGCTGAGGTCGCATCGACTATCCATGCCAGCTTTTCCCTGCTTATTTTCAGCTTGTCTGTTATCGGCTGGAAAATAGGTCCTACGAGCATTGCATTAGCAAAATCTGAAAACCATATCGCTATGCCGCAAAGCCATGCGCCGAGCATCGCCTTTTTTTTGCTGTTGATATGCTTTGTTGCGCTTCTTGCGAGCGCTTCAGCTCCGCCTGAACTGGTAACAAGCATGATCATGCCGCCGATAAACAGGACCAATACTATAACGCTTGCGTTATAACCATCTGCTGCCTGCTTAAATAAAACATCACGAAAAAGTGCCGGCACTGCCAGAAATATGTTCCATTTAAATAAAATTGTTACGCCAAACAAAATTCCGCAGAAAAGCGAAATCAATACATTCTTTGTCAGGACAGCAAGCAGAATTGCGATAAGCGGAGGCAGTATCGACAAAAAACCATAACTTTCCATAGTATTCATCCCTTTCAGTGAGTGACCATTATAAATTATTATCGATTCGTTTGTGCGTGATGGAAATTCCTCTCTTTTCCAGCTCTTCTTTTGTTTTCTGATAAGGCATCTCGACAGGAGACAGCATCCCTCCTTTACCTAGCTCTCCATTGAGAGCCATAAGTGCGCCCATGCTTACAACAAAACCAACAGTTCTGGTCATTGATGTAAACCCGGTTTCCAAATCTTTTTTGTCTATTATTTGATAAATTTCCCGATCCTTTTTGCCTTTCTGCAGGCCCTTGACGTCATCACGGGTAAGGGTAACATC
>JAQVPO010000072.1:0-1420 GCA_028702015.1 Synergistaceae bacterium
TACGGCAAATGCCCTTTTTCCTGAACTCTTT
Organism: Synergistaceae bacterium; assembly: GCA_028702015.1. Lineage (GTDB taxonomy): Bacteria > Synergistota > Synergistia > Synergistales > Synergistaceae > Caenicola. Next base: position 32 of record JAQVPO010000072.1, read on the forward strand.
TTCGACATAAAAGTCTGTCAGGTAAGCGAATCTTGTCTTATCTGAGATGACTCTGCCGTACCCTACCTGTCTGCCGCAGTCAGTAAAAGCTCCTATTACAAGTGCTGAATTTAACGCCGCAGTCCTTATTTCACGTGTCTTTATCCCTTGACTCCAGTAACTCTGTGAGAGCATTTCGGTGATTTTTTCAAAATCCATTGAGGGCATTCCGTATTTGTAAACGATCTCCATTTTAATTCCTCGTCATTCCTCGATGATGATCTTTCTCGAATGTTCTACTCCGAATTCCCCTGAAGGCACAAGTTCTTCCCATATTTCTGATCCTATCAGTTCATATTTCATTACCCTTGCAGCAGTCTCAGATATTGAAAAGGCAGGACCGCATTTTGTTATAACGGGCAATGAGGCAGTTTTTCGCATCCTTCTCAGCATTTTTCTGCCGTTCTCATTCATTCCCAGTATTCTTATGTATGGAGGGCCTGTTCTCTGGAATGCTCTGTTTGTCCAGTGATCCAGGTTGATCAGGATATGTATTGCATGTCTTTGTACCCTGCTCAGAGGGTATCTTCTGCTGGTGCAGGCTCTTCCCCATTCACCGAATGAAGAGCTTTTCAGTGCTTTTTCTTTAAGCAGGTATTCGATGCCCTCGCCAATTTCTGCGCATTGGGAAATCACACAGGCGTCGGATGATATCAATTTCGCGCGAAGTATATTCCAGAAACGCTCTTCATCTGTGCATGCTCTCCCATTAACTATAGCCTCTCTGAGTATCTTTGCCGAAAAATCAGGGAGCCTGATCAGCGCCTCTGTGACCTCTCCTTTTGCAATGGCTTTTCTTATGGCAGTGGCGCTTGAAAACTCAGCAAGCTCTTTTTCATGATACCCTGCTCCGAGTCTTTTTATAGGAACAGCCTTTATGTCCCAGTTTTTTTTCTTTATCCTCAGCATGTAGGAGAGAGCAAGTGAATTATTTGATCCCTTCAGGTTTTCAGCTGTTCCCGGTATCATTTTGTCAAGTGCCTTAGCTCTTGATTCTACAAAAGAATAGCCTTTTTCCATCTCTTTTTTTAAACAAAACTTGAAAGGTTCGGGTTCTTCGATTAAAATATCTAGGATTTTGTCCATTTGCCAGTCAGGGGATTCCAGTCCGAAGGAAATGTGCGTTACTATTCCTGTCATTGCTAGGATATCTACGGCGGCATTCGCGAAAACACCTGCATTATGGGATGAAAATACGAGAGGCAGTTCAATAACAAGATCAGCGCCGCACTCCAGCGCGGCTTTTGTCCTCTCCCACTTTGAGATTATGGCAGGCTCGCCTCTTTGGACGAAGTTGGAGGAGAGTACTGCTATGATACCTTCAGCACCAGAGAGTGAACGGGCTTCTTT
>JAQVPO010000072.1:1430-6605 GCA_028702015.1 Synergistaceae bacterium
ATTCGGCAACTAGCCCTGTAATGGGAGTATGCATAAATTCAATCACCGTCCTCTTATGGTAAGAATATCATAAAAGACGCGTAGATAATCAGAATAAGGGAGGCAATCTGATTCTAATGAAAATTTTAGTTCTTAACTGCGGCAGTTCTTCTTTTAAGTATCAGCTTATCGACATGAACGGTGAAGTTGTCCTTGCAAAGGGCTTGGTTGAGCGTATAGGGATCGGCGGTTCCAAGATCAAGCATGTCAAAACAGGCATAGAGCCTGTTTCGCGTGAAGTCGATTTTTCAAATCATACAGTCGCAATCAAATATGTACTCGACATGCTGACCGATCCTGAATACGGAGTACTGAAGAACCTCAGTGAACTTTCTGCAGTCGGACACAGAATAGTCCATGGAGGAGAAAAATTCACAAAGTCAGTTCTTGTTACCCCGGAAGTCATCAGTGCAATAGAAGAAGTGATACCTCTTGCGCCACTCCATAACCCCGCCAACATTCAGGGAGTCCGTGCTCTTATGGAGGTTCTTCCTAATACGCCGAACGTTGTTGTATTCGATACGGCATTTCATCAGACAATGCCTCCGAAAGCTTATATGTATGGTATTCAGTATAAATACTATGAAGAGGACAGAGTCCGCCGCTACGGTTTCCATGGGACAAGCCATTTTTATGTGGCAAACAGGGCAGCTGAAATTCTCGGCAAACCCATAGAATCTCTTAAAATAGTTACCTGCCATCTTGGCAACGGAAGCTCAATCACGGCTGTAGATGATGGAAAATCAGTTGATACGAGCCTCGGCTACGGTACTGCAGAGGGCATTATTATGGGTACGCGCAGCGGAAACCTTGACCCTTCAGTGATGGTATTCCTTATGGAAAAACTGAAAGATCCCAAACTGGTCAATGAAGAAGTTCAGAAAAAGAGCGGCCTTCAGGGAATTTCAGGAATTTCCAGCGATCTTCGTGACATTGAAAAAGCTGCCGAAGACGGTAATGAAAGAGCAAAGCTTGCACAGGACATGCTTGTATATGATGTTAAGAAATATATAGGGTCATATTCAGCAGGAATGGGCGGTATCGATGCGCTTGTCTTTACAGCAGGAATAGGGGAGAACGGCATATCTTTCCGTGAAGAAGTCTGCAAAGGACTGGAATTTATGGGTATAAAGATTGACTCTGAGAAGAATAAGGTCCGCGGGCAGGAAGTTGTTTTCAGCACACCTGATTCAAGAGTTGCTGTAATGGTCATTCCGACAGATGAAGAAATGGTCATTGCCAGAGACACCAAGCGCTGCTGCGGAGCTTAAATCAGTTAAAAATGGCTGAATTTATCAAAGCTGCGCCCAAAAGCTGGCATCACAGGCTTATTATTCCTGCAATACCAAAGGATGGTATGCCCTATACAGAAAGTTTTTCGCTGTCAGCTGACAGAAAAATCAACTATTGGGAACAGCTTTATCTCCTGACGGATCCGCTTCAGGTCAAAGTAGAGGCTTACAGGGCAGAGGGCAGGATAATTGCAGTAATATCAATATCAGGAAGCGTAACTGTTCCATGCTCAAGATGTCTTGAGCCGGCAGGGGTTGCAATTGAGGGAGAATTAAGGTATCTTTTCTCTCTGGACAAGGAAAACAGTAAAAAGAATGAGCCTGACCATGAAACAGACGCTGACGAAGAGCTTATGATGCTGGATTCATGGGAGGACGAGATCGATTTGGGACCTCTTGTATGGGAGGTGCTGATAACACTTCTTCCAACTGCGCCTCTATGTTCGGAAGAATGCAGGGGGCTTTGTCCTAAATGCGGCGCCAATCTGAACAATTCGTCATGTACATGTACAGATGAGAAAGGTGATCCGCGCTTTGAGGTGTTGAAATCTTTAATGCAGAAAGAACAGCATAAATAGCTGACTGCATAAATAGTAAAAAAGTGATAGAATTGCAAAGGCGACATTTTCGTCGAAGATTTAAGGGGGGAACAAATTATGGCAACTCCAAAAAGGCGAGTATCCCACTCCCGCACACACAACCGTAAAGCACAGTGGCTCGGTGCGCTTACTGGTCCCAGTCTAACGGCTTGTACCCATTGCGGTGAGATGATAGAGACATACAAAGCCTGCCCTGCATGCGGTTACTACAAAGGACGCCAGGTAGTAAAGGTTTCAGAAGCCTCTACAGCATCTAAAGATTAGTCTTAAAGCTTGAAAAGATCCGGAGCAAAGGTTATACCCTTTGCTCCGGATTTTGTGTTGTGCACCTGCGAACAAAACCCGCATAAGCTTGACAGCTGCAGATCTATTTTATATTCGTAAAATGATAATACTGTATGTGATATACCGTTGACAACTTTTAATTTCTGTAATATCTTGTCTGGTGTTATGACCTGCTAACAATTACTTTTATGGGAGATGCCATTTTTTTGCGTTCAGAGCTGAAAAAGCAAAGACACAGAAGGCTTATAGAGCTGATATCTACCAACCCACTCATGACGGACGAAGAAATTGCCGCTTCCCTCGGAGTGAGCATGAGTACCGTACGTCTTGACCGGGGTATTCTATCTATACCTGAACTGAGGGAAAGAACACGCACAATGGCTGAACAGGCCACCAGCAGGCTAAAATCTTTAAGGGCAGAAGAAGTAGTAGGCGAGCTCCTCGAACTGGAGCCAGACGGATGGGCTCTTTCTGTGCTGAATACGACAAGAGACATGGCGTTCAGGCATACTAACCTTGTCGGCGACTATTATATTTATGCCCAGGCTGCCACTCTGGCAATAGCTACGATCGACAGGGAAATGGTAGTAGTCGGATCAGCAAGACTGAGATACCGAAGGGCGGCTTTCGTAGGGGAAAGGATACTTGCAAGGTCCAAAGTGGGAACGTACAAAGGTGACAAATATGTCGTAAGTGTGCATACACGGGTCGGCGACAGGGAAGTATTTGTAGGAAGATTTGTTGTAGTTGCCAAGAACTCAGAGGAGCTGGCTTAAATGGAGGCGAAGGGATGCTTATAGCACTTGATGCAATGGGAGGGGATCACGCTCCTCTGGAGCCGTGCAATGCTGCCATTATTGCATGTCGCGAACAGCCGCATCTTTCCGTTGCGCTGATCGGTGACAGCGAAAAAATTAAACCGATAATTGAAAAAGCTGAAAAAAACGTCCGTTCGAGACTTAGTATAGTTCCTGCAGACGAAGTGATTAACGGAGGGGATTCTCCCTCTATATCCATCAGAAGGAAAAAGAATTCGAGCCTTGTAATAGGCTTTGAAATGGTCCGGTCGGGAGAAGCTGCAGGCATCGTATCATCCGGCAACACAGGAGCAATCGCAGCGGGCGGCGTTATCCTTCTCGGACGCATCCCGGGAATTGACAGACCTGGGCTGGGAGCCATGCTTCCGGTGCTTAACAGACCTACCCTGCTGATGGACGTAGGCGGTACAGTAAGGTGCAAACCGATAAACCTTTTTCAATTTGCTCAGATGGGATCAATATATATGAAGCTTTTCAGGAATGTTGAAAATCCTTCTGTGCGTTTGCTTAACATGGGCGAGGAACTCACAAAGGGAGACGATGTAATATCTGCAGCAAGGCAGCTCATAGAAAACAGCGATATCAATTTTGAGGGATATGCAGAGGCTAACGATATCCCCAATGGAATATCTGATGTTTTGGTCTGTGACGGATTTACAGGCAATGTGCTGATCAAATTCGGAGAAGGTCTTGGAGAACTCCTTAAGAACCAGTTTAAAGAAGAGTATGTCAACCATTTGCTGCCTAAGGTGGGACTTTTATTCATGTGGCCTGCCATGAAGAGGGTGCTTGGAAGGTTCGACTGGGAAAAAGCCGGCGGATCCCCTGTACTTGGTGTAAACGGGACGGTAATAAAGGTACACGGACGCTCCAAGAGCAAGGCTATATCATGTGCTATTCTTGGCGCGGCAAATTTTGTAGAGCATAATGGCGTAGGAAGAATCAGGGAAGAGATAGCAAGAGGTGGTGTGCAATGATCAGATATATGGGCAGATCAGCGAAGATCTTGGGAACCAGCAAGTATATCCCGGAAAAAATAATGACAAATAAGGATTTTGAAAAGATCGTAGAAACAAACGACCAGTGGATCATAGAAAGAACCGGAATATGCAAGAGGCACTTTGCCCTTGATGATGAAAAATGCAGCGATCTTGCCTATAGAGCAGCTGTCCTGGCACTTGAAGATTCAGGTCTGACAGCCGACCAGATTGATATGATACTGGTCGGGACAAATTCGCCTGATACAGTTTTCCCGAGTGTTTCATGCAAGGTTCAGGGAATGCTTAAAGCGGTCAACTCCGGAGCAATAGATATACAGGCCGGATGTACAGGCAGCCTTACTGCCCTCTCTGTTGCAGCATCAGGAATATCAAGCGGTATCTGGAACAACGTGCTTGTAATAGGAGCGGAAGTCTTCAGGGATATTATAGACTGGACAGACAGAGGAACCTGCATACTTTTTGGTGACGGTGCGGGAGCCTGTGTGGTGGGAGTATCCGATTCAGACGGCGGGTTTGCTTCTACCCGTCTGCTTGCTGATGGCACAGGACATGAAATGATAAGACTTGAAAGCGATGAGGAACATGTTACGCCTGTCGTAAGGATGAAGGGCAATGAGGTTTTCAAGTTTGTAAATACAGTAATGCCGAAATTCATAAAAGGGTTTTGCAAGGACTCAGGAGTTGCTCCGGAAGAAATAGATTTCTGGATATTCCATCAGGCAAATACGAGGATAATTGACGGGGTATTCAAGAGACTCAACGTTTCACAGGAGAAAACGCTGACAAACCTCTCCGAATATGGAAATACGTCCGCGGCATCATTGATGATCACACTCCATGAAGCGATGGAATCGGAGAAGATAAAAAGCGGCGATAAAGTTTGCTTTGTAGCTTTTGGAGCTGGAATGACCCTTGGAGCTTTGCTCTACCAGGCATAGGGAGATAAAGATATGTTTGAAAAAAACAGAGTGACTAAGCTTTTAAAAATAAAATACCCTGTAATACAGGGAGGCATGGCATGGGGTGCTGATGCTGATCTCGCCGCTGCAGTCAGCAATGCAGGAGGCCTGGGAATAATTGCAGCAGCAAGCATGCCGCCTGAGCTCCTTGAAGAACAGGTTGTAAAAATCCGGAAACTGAC
>JAQVPO010000073.1 GCA_028702015.1 Synergistaceae bacterium
CTGCCCTCAGCACTTCAAATTCTGACCTTACAGCAACCGCCATTACTCATTCCCCGCTTTTCAGCTTCTCTTCTTTATTTGCCCTTTTTCTGGCCGGAGGTAAAAGTTATTTTCGAATTGCCTGATGCCTTCACCTCATTGGTATCCTTATGCACTGTTATCGAATCAGCAGAGACTGTTTTTCCGTCACTGCGCACTGCTTTAGCATTTCCAGATATGACAAAGGTCGCTTTTGATTTGGAATATTCCCCTTTATCGCCCGTCACCCTGCTTTTTAGGCCTTCCTTGTCGACAAAATCCATAACAACACTGCCTGCAGCGACCAGTTCCTTTATCTCCTCAGCAATTTTTGTTCCTTCAATGAAAGCGGCACTAACAACTATTTTCTGTTTGATATCTTCATATTTTTTTACTTTTTTCCCCCAGAATTTATCTTTGTTCTGTCCTGCTTCATCTGCTATCAGGATAATATTTTCAGTTTTTGCATCAACATTTCCTCTTGCTGTATAGTTTTCCGTGCCAAGTTCCCAGAGAATATAATCTGCGTTTATTGCTTCATTGTTGCCGCGTGCAAGGCGCACCTTGCCAAAAGCCTCTGCAGTGCCCTCACTGCCAGCCTTTTTCAGCCCGGTCCATTTAACTTTATCGGCTGTCATCTCAGCCTTCTCGGCAGGGAACGATCCCTTGACATTTCCCAGCAGTGTGAATTCTGAAGTCTCCATGCTGCCTTCTCCTTTGTCTCCGCGAAGTTCTGCGCCCTCTCTTTTTATTACAACATTTCCTATGGCTGACATTTTTTTTGTGTTTACATTGTAGTGTATAGTATCAGCTGACATGGTACCTTCGACAGTCTCTGCGTACAAAGCAGCATGAAAAGACAGAAGTATAATGATGGCTGTCGGAACTGCCCTTAAAATACATTTTATATATGACATAAAAAAACCTCATTCCCTGAAAAAATATCGGCGGACCGGAATATTTCAAATAGACACGGTCATATTTTACAGCTTATATCATCATTTAGTCTTCATTGTTTTAGTTTTATTAGATATAGCAAGAAAAACATCGTGCAGGTATACGAAATAATCCTGATCCTTGACAGGGGAAGGCAGAGTAAGCCTGTATTCATAGCCTACAGCAGCAGATCTTATGATATCCGGAGTCCACGGATCCATCAATATAAGCCATTTGCGCCTTTGTGCTTCATCAAGTGCAGACTTGAGGGCTTTCATATCTCCAGCCTTCCATCCCTCCCAGACAGCAGAGGGCGGTCTGACCGCACCGGAGACCGAGGAGCGGATCCATGTGCCTTCAGCTCCGGTGATGTCAAGCATCTTTGTTCCGCTTAAAAGATGCCTCCCAATGTCCATTGCACTTTCGATCTTTGACTGAAATTCAGCAAGGCGCCTCTGAAAATATGTGTACCTGCCTTTCTCTTCTTCGGCCATTATTTTCATTACGCTCTGCGCGATAAAAGGCAGCATTGCAGGATCAAAGAATGCGCTCTGAAGCTGCTCTCGCGTCATAGGCAGATCTTCATAAAGCAGTCTTAAATTTTTACTGCTTTTCCTGACCCTGAATTTTTCTGCATCTTTTGAATCTATAGCAATGATTATCTCTCCTGATCTCGGAGAAGATGTTCTTATTACGTTTCCGGAAGAGTCCCAGCTGGAAAGGCAGCGGACATTCTGAGTGTCCCCCGCTATGAAAGAAGCTATAAAACCTAACCATGGGGAGGTCACAGCAAATTTCGCAGCATCTGCATCTGCAGGATGAAGAAGCAGGATCAGCAGTGCAAAAGCTGCGCATAATACATTACTTCCTCTTTTCGGCAACGCTGTAAACGGCATCAGCCCGGACGGCTTCCGGGTTTTACAAGCGGAAGTCCATCTTTGCAAAGAGGACAGTTCCGCTCTTCATAAAGAGGAAAACTGAGTTTCCACAGAGAAACCAGATCCCATTCTTTGTAGGAATCATCAGCGCGCCTGTCAATTATTGAGGCTGAAGAGACCCATTCTGCTCCGCCCTCTGCAAGTATACGGGCCGTTTCACGGGAAGATTTCCCTGTAGTGACAACGTCTTCAACAAGTGCAAATCTGACTTTACCAGGATGCGGAAACCTTCTGAGCATCATTGTCCCATCCTGTCTTTCGCAGAATATGAAGGGAACTCCCAGAGATCTGGCAACTTCATGGCCTATGATCAGTCCTCCAAGCGCAGGTGAAAGTATTATCTCGGGCTTTGAGGAAGCAATTCTCTCGGCGATCCTTTCTCCTGCATATGCTGCGAAAGCAGGAAAACGCAGCATCAGCGCACACTGTATATAGTGCCCGCTGTGAAGTCCTGAGGTAAGTTTGAAATGACCTTCAAGATGGGCTCCGCTCTCTTTCATCATCTCCATTATCCTGGCAGATACGGCATCATCATTCAGGGCAGGGGCTTTCATCATCACATTACCTCCGATATTTCATTGATTATATTTCTGACTTCGCCTATTGGGTCAGCAGCTTCAAGTATTGGCCTTCCGACAACAATAAACGAAGCTCCTGCTGCAGCTGCCTCTTTTGCAGTGGCTACCCTCGTCTGATCTTCTGTCAAGGCTCTTGTTCTTCTGATTCCGGGAACAACTCTTGCCAGTTTTTCAGCTTTCCCCTTGAGCAGGGAAAGATCCAGCGGAGAACATACTATGCCGTCGAGACCTGCTCTTTCTGCTGCCAGCGCTCTTGCTTCAAGAGAGAGATCCAGGTCAGACCCCGGGTGGACTTCATTCCATAGATCTCCGCCAAGGCTAGTCAGCACTGTGATCCCGAACAGATTCATTTTACTGCCCGTCTTATTTCTCATAGCAACAGAGCGGGACATCATCTCATATCCGCCTGACGTATGAATAGTAAGCGCCCAGAGTCCCATTTCAGAAAGAGGCTCAACAGCGGATGCCACTGTATTGGGAATATCATGCAGTTTAAGATCAAGAAAAAGGCTGTATCCCTTCTGCACTATTTCGCTGATAAAAGCTTTTCCTCCCATTGCATAAAGCCTGGGGCCTATCTTTACATAGGGAGTAGCTTTATCAAGTCAGTCAAGAAACTCCCTCGCCGCATCCAGAGTTGGCAGGTCCATCGCTGCTATCAATTCGCACTTTTTATTTTTCAAATCAATACCTCCCGATTATAACTTAGGCTTTGGGGCCCTTACATCCGTAAAAGAACCTCTATTGCAGAGAGCTTAGCAGACAGAACAAATCAGGGGTGCCGCTAAAGATGTCGAAAACTGATCTGCTCATTGCCTGACATACTTTAACACACCCCTGTGCTTATCCTGCAAGATTTTTCTTGCTTTAGACAGCTTCTAAATATCTTCGTTGTCCTGCCAGATCTTATTGCCTTCCACAAAAGTCATTACCGGCCAGCCGGAGAGAGCAATCCCTTCCCATGGGCAGCACCTGGCTTTGCTGTACCATTCTGAGCAGTCAACGATCCTTGTCCTGTCCATATCTATGACTGTTATATCCGCAGCGGCCCCCTCTTCTATCCTGCCAAGAGACTGCCACTTTTCAGTGAGGAGCGATGCAGGAGAGCTCGTCATTTTTTTCAGGATGAGCTCCAGAGGGATATCAGGGTAATTCTTGTTCTTAAAGTCTATCATTACTGCTGCCGCACATTCTAGGGAAGCTATGCCAAACGGAGCCTCCTGGAAAGGTTCGTCTTTTTCATCCATGTGCCATGGGGCGTGATCTGTCACTACGGCATCTATCGTCCCATCCTGGAGTCCCTCCCAGAGTGCAGCCTGGTCCTCAATGCTCCTCAGCGGAGGATTTACTTTGTATCTTGAATTATAACCGCTGTTTATAACTGCGTTTTCATTTAAAGTGAGATGATGGAAGGTTGTATCGCAGGTAATGTCCAGACCCTCTTTTTTAGCCTGCCTGACAAGACCGAGCGATCCTGCACTGCTAAGGTGGGTGAAATGTACTCTTCCTCCGGTTTCCCTCGCAAGAGCTATTCCCCTTGCCACGTCTATCTCCTCAGAAGCTGCCGGGATACCCTTGAGACCGCTCAGTGCACTTACCTTTCCTTCGTGGACCTGACCTCCCCTGAAAAGGCTTATCTCTTCAGGATGCTCCATTATTCTGGGCTGGTCCTTTCCTGTATACATCAGCGCAAGGCGGAACAGAGAACTTGTAGCGATCGGGGCTCCGTCATCTGTGAAAAAGACAGCCCCTGCTTCCGACATTTTGAGAAGCTCAGCCATCTCTTTGCCTTCCCTGTTTTTACTTACACACCCGGATGGAAGGATCCTCGAGGCTCCTGCAGCCTTTCCGTGGCTCAGCACATATTCGACAAGGGAAGGTTCAGATATAGCCGGTTTTGTATTAGGCATAGCGACAAGAGTCGTGAACCCACCTGCCGCTCCGGCTCTTGCACCGGACGCTATATCTTCGTTCCACTCTCCTCCGGGATCCCTGAAATGGGCGTGGAGGTCAACAAAACCAGGAGATAGGATCTTTCCGCTGCCTTCTATCACATCTGCACCAGTGCTGTCCAGCCCGTTTCCGATCTTAGATATCCTGCCGTCTTCTACGAGGACCTCACTGTGCTCTAAAAATTCTGTGCCGCTGAAAATTTTAAAATCTTTGAACAATGTCTTTCCCATTATCTTGCGCCTCCTCCACAGAGATAGAGAAGAGCCATGCGTATTGCAACTCCTGAACGCACCTGCTCCAGTATTACGCTCTGATGTCCGTCTGCAACCTCCGAGGCAATTTCCACTCCTCTGTTGATCGGGCCCGGATGCATCGCAAGTGCTCCAGGTTTCGCATACTTCATCAAATTATCATCTGCCCCCCACCAGCGATGGTATTCATCTACAGACGGGAAGAGGCCATCCTGCTGGCGTTCTCTCTGTATTCTAAGGAGGTATACCATGTCAGCACCCTCAACAGCTTTTCTCGGATCCTTCTCATATCTGCAGCCTAATGAATCTATCTCTTTCGGCATCATCGTAGGGGGTCCTGAGAGGACTACCTCGCATCCTATGGTCCTGAATGCTATCACGTCGCTCCTTGCAACCCTGCTGTGAAGAACATCACCGACAAGTGCTATTTTTTTACCTTCCAGATTTCCCAGGTGTTTCCAGGCCGTGTAAAGGTCGAGAAGGGCCTGGGTGGGGTGTGCGTGTGTCCCGTCTCCTGCGTTCAGGACTATCGCCCTTTTCAGCTTTGAAGCAAGATACTGTGCGGAACCCACTGCCCCATGCCGCATAACCACTATATCCGCGCCCATCGCTTCAAGTGTCCATGCTGTATCCCTCATAGTTTCGCCTTTGGCATGGCTTGAGCCTGAGACAGACCAATTGACCACGTCTGCAGAAAGCATCTTTTCGGCCAGCTCAAACGAGACCCTTGTTCTGGTCGAATTTTCAAAGAAAAGATTTACAGCCATCTTTCCGCGCAGGACCGGAACTTTTTTGATCGGCCTGTCCATAACGTTCTCCATATGCCGAGCCTGGTCAAGCAGGAAGTAGAGCTCCTCCCTAGTAAAACAGTCTACGTCGATCACATTTCTGTGACGCCAAACTATCTGTCCGATCTCACTGGGCATCGCGTTCACAGATCACCACCTCGTCCTTTCCGTCAAGTTCTGAAACCCTAACTTCAATAACTTCATTTTTTGATGTCGGCACATTTTTGCCGCACATATCGGCATGTATAGGAAGCTCCCTGTGCCCTCTGTCAATTATCACCGCGAGCTTGACTGACGACGGACGGCCAAGGTCTACTAGAGCTTCAAGTGCCGCCCGTACAGTCCTGCCGGTATAAAGCACATCATCAACAAGAAAAATATTCTTCCCTGAGATATCCTGTGGCATACGTGTGCTGTGAACCATGGGCTGTTCAAAAAGCATGGTCAGATCGTCCCGGTAGAGAGTGATATCAAGCTCTCCGCAGGGAGTTTTTGTGCCTTCTACTTCCTCGATTATCTTCTGAAGGCGCCTGGCAAGATAAACTCCCCTTCTGTGAATCCCTACCAGTATCATGTTTTCAGTACCCTTGTTCTGTTCGACTATCTCATGTGCGATCCTTTTAATGACCCTATTGAGATCATCTGAATCCATGAGTTTCGCTTTTTCCCTTAAAACAGTCAAAATTACCCCTCCTCCTTCATAATAAAAAAAAGGACCGCCTCTTAGGCGATCTCTGCAAACAACATTTCAAAATGCAGTATATATCTGCGGGAGCAACGAAATGACAAGATCAATGAGCTGTTTAGTATCATCTGCGTTCCCTCCGTCAATTTAATTTAGGGTATTATATATCACTTTTAAAATTTATGCAATCGGTTGCAGAATTTTGTTTAAGCATCACATGCAGGAAGTTAGCAACGTCTTACTGTTATTTGGTATAATTGTTAGGCTGGCAGGTCCCAAAGACATATTATTATTCAACAGTAAATTTAGTTTTTTCAAAATACTTATGAACATAGGAGAACTATTATAATGAAAAAAATTGAAGCAAACCTTCGCACATGTCTCCAGCCCGCACCAAAAGTGATCGTATCC
>JAQVPO010000074.1 GCA_028702015.1 Synergistaceae bacterium
CGACCAGTCCAAATCCGAAGAAGGTTTCGCTGGGAAGAAGATCCAGACTTTTGCCGTCAGGAATCATGTGGGAGGGTGCGTCCATATGGGTCCCCGTGTGTGAGCTGAAAGATATGAGGGTGCTTCTCCAGCCGTTCTCCTCCATCGTAGCGGCCTTTTTGACAGAGGGAGGAGTATCTCCAGGAAAGACCATCATAGCGTCTGTTATTGGCCAGCTAAGGTCGATTACTCTCATATGCTATTCTCCAAGTCCGGTCATTTGATTGAATTCTTCGATTTTCTCATCGATAAGGTCCGCCATTCTGTGGACGCTTTTCCAGTAATCCGGATCATACCACTGGGCGTTGAGCTCTTCGCTGGTTTTGCCCTGCTGTTCTACCCATGTATAGTATTTCAGATTGTGTATCCTCTTCCGGTCGTAATAGCTGAGTTCCATCATCCCGTCAATTCCCATTCCCAGCACATATCTCTGATGGTCTACCGCTGCCCTCAGAGGGGAATATGCTCCCAGTTCAAGGCGCATCTCTTCAAGCCTTGAAGTGTACATTTCCATTGAGTCAGTCAGGACAGTCAGTATTATGTCGTTTTCTGTCAGCTCGTAGTACTTTGCCATCTTTATTGCCATTGCTATGTTAGCTGCTCCTGAAATCCCTATCAGAGGCAGCTGGGAGATAAATTCATCTGAAAGTCCCAGGCTGCGGAGATAGTCCTTGCCTTCAGGTTCGTTGCAGAGGCGTATCATTGCCATACAGTTCGCATCGTCTATTGCAAAGACGAGGTCAGTGTTCTTTACGTTGTGGATCCATGGGATGTGCTTGTCTCCGATACCCTCTATCCTGTGTTCGCCAAAGCCATTGAGATAGAGAGTCGGACACTGGAGAGCCTCGCCTACCCCCACCTTGCTCTCAGGGAATACTTCTTTGAGATAATCTCCGCATGCTGTTGTGCCGGCGGATCCCGAAGTTACGACGACACCTGCATACCTGCTGTCGGGCCCCATTTCACTTTTCAGGACTTCCTCCATTGCACTCCCTGTAACATAGTAATGCCAGAGGTGGTTGCCCATCTCTTCAAACTGGTTGAAGATGACCGCTTCGGGTCTTGATGCGCGTATCCTTGCGACTTCATCATATATCTCCTTGACGTTGCTCTCAGTGCCTGGGGTCGCTATTATCTCTCCTGCTACAGTACGGAGCCATTCAAAACGTTCCTTGCTCATTCCTTCCGGCAGTATGGCTATCGACTCGCATCCGAGAAGCTGAGCGTTGTAAGCGCCGCCCCGGCAGTAGTTTCCTGTTGAGGGCCATACGGCCTTTTCACACGTAGGATCGAACTGTCCAGTTACCAAACGCGGCACAAGGCACCCAAAACTTGCTCCTACCTTGTGTGCACCTGTAGGAAACCATTTGCCGCATAGGGCTATGATGCGTGCTTTCACGCCTGTGAATTCAGGCGGAAATTCCAAAGTGTTGACTTGACCGAAGAGTCCTCCTGATTTTTGTGGGTCGTTCTTCCATGTGATGCGGAAGAGATTTGCAGGATCTACGTCCCAGAGTCCGGTTGTTTTCAATTTTTCCTTCATTTTTGCCGGAGTATATTTTTCGGGATCTCTCATCTGTTTAAAAGTCGGCACGAGTATATTTCTCTTTTTAGCTACCTCTACCGCATTTTTAAGTTTATCCTTGTTGACTGTAAGATCGATCACTGAATATTTCCCCCTTCAGAATATTTTTGTGTGATTTTATCGTGAGGCTATGAGTCTTGAGAATTCCTCTATGTCAGGAGTACATGAAATTGCCTGCTCCGCAGATTTTTTTGCGCTTGTGATGTCTTTTAGACCGTTGCCGGTAACGACGACAGCTATTGTCTCATCAGAGGATATCTTTCCGGCTATTGTCATTTTACGGAAACCTGCAAAGCCGGTTACTCCGGCAGGTTCGCCGAAAACTCCTGAGGAACGCGCAAGTTCCGGGATCGAGGAGAGTATCTCTGCATCTGTGACGGTAACTGCAGTTCCTCCTGTTTTCCTTATCGCTCTCAGAGCCTTTGCCCAGTTTCTGGGTGCTCCGACCGAAATGCTGTCTGCAATGGTATCCGCAGGGCCAAATATAACTCTTTCAGAGCCAGTGCTTACTGCGTTGAATATTGGACTTGCCCCCTCCGCCTGTACTCCGGTGATTTTTGGTATCCTGTCTATGAAACCAAGTTCGAACAGGTCAGCGAAGCCTTTATATAGCCCTCCAATGCAGCAGCCGTCTCCGACAGAGATGAAGACCCTGTCAGGTACTTTCCAGTTGAGCTGTTCTGCAATTTCCATCGCGCAGGTCTTTTTGCCCTCTACAAGATAGGGATTTATCGCGCAGTTTCTGTTGTACCATCCGAATTTTTTAATGGCTGATGTTGCAAGGTCGAAAGCTTCTGCATAATCCCCTTTGACCAGGATTACATTCGCTCCGTAGACAAGCAGCTGTGTCACCTTTGCTGCAGGGGCTTTTTCAGGAACAAAAATATAGCTTTCAAGTCCTGATACCGCTGAAAAACCGGAGAGTGAGCTTGCCGCGTTTCCTGTAGAAGCGCACGCAATTATCTTCTCTCCAAAGTCAAGAGCTTTTGCGACACCAACGGCGCTTGCCCTGTCTTTGAGAGATGCGGTGGGGTTTCTTCCGTCGTCTTTGACGTAAAGTTTTTTTACTCCATACTTTGATGCGAGAAGTTTATTATCATATAGAGGCGTCCATCCAACAGTGAGGTTGGGTATATTTTCATCGCGGAGTACAGGCATGATCTCTCTGTATCTCCACATTGATGTATCTCTGTTTGATGAAAGGGAATCTCTGGTGATTTTTTTCTTTGTATCACAGATGTCATACAGCACGTCAAGAGTGCCGTCAAGCCCGCACGTATCACAGACATATCTCTCTGCAGAAGGTTCATATTCTCTTCCGCAGAGCACGCATTTGAGAATTGAGGGTGCAGCCATCTTATTCACTTCCTTTTTTGTATCTTCAGCGTTCTATGTACATTATATGTTGTGAGTCGGCAAGAGGCTATCTTTGCTTTAAACTTAATCTGAAAAAATATAAATTAAGATAGGAAACGCCTCTGAAAAGATCCTGAATATCTATTTTTTATATTAATATCTATAATAAAGCTGACGTATTATAAAAATTTGTGCCGGTCTGTATGCAATATACAAGAAGGGAAACGGTGTCGATGATATTCTTTGTGAGAAGCGGTCCTGAGACGATAGTTTTCACTTTTACCGGAAATTTTGAGAAAGCTGAACAGATACTGCTCAGCTGGGGAGAGTATGCAGGCAGTGATATTGAAGAGGCTTTTTCCATTTCAGGCGAGTTCTGCCGTATAGTAGCCGCCCGTATCAAAAACGAAGATGGCGGCAAAGAGCAAATACGGGTCTATATTTCAGAGACATCGATCCAGCGCCTTCTTTGCATGATGCTGAATGCCAGGCTGGGCGAAGGTATAGCTGAGAGCCGGATGCAGCCAGGCTATATCCTTATGAGACTCCTGGGCAATGTTGAGAAGGGTATTCAAAGAATAAAGGAAGATTTTGGCGGAAAACTTATTTCAAACGTTCCGTATTTCAGCGATCCGCTGCCGGAAGATTCTTCTGTTATCTATTTTACAGATGCCCCCCTGAATCATCAGATACCCCACTCGCATATGCACAGCAAGGCTCTTTACATTGCAGAGCATTCAAAAGAAAAACTAATTGCTGCTCTGAGAATGAGGCAGAACGAATATCTGGGAGACTCCATGGGTACTCCTGACTGGAACAGCATGGAGATACAGATCGGTGACAAGGAAGGACGCTTCAGTCTCCACAGAAAGAGAATATGGACGGCAGTCGAAGGTCTTCAGATCGGAACGATACTGGAGGAGGGCTGGAAAAAGGAATACACGCTTATGGGCAAGATGGTCGATGTATATCTTCTGAAGCTCTTTACCCCGCTTGACGAAGAAGCGATAAAGGGATTTCTTTCCGGGCTAGAGTATGATGATACAGGAGAGCGTGTGGCAGATCTGGATCTGTTTTTCAAAGGCAGAAAAATAAGCTGGAAAGAGCGGGGGAAAGAAGGCGGGCTTTCGAAAACGGAACTTGGGATAGCTGCAAGAAAGAGGATGCTCAGAAAACTTGACAAATATTCGCTGTCAAAAATGCACAAACTTGATGACGAGCTGAAGTCACCGAAAATATGATTTTTTTATTAAGGAAATATAACTGCAGGGGCCCTTTGTATGAGGCCCCCTGCAGTTTAGATCTGCTTTGTGCTGGTTCGGCTTCTTATTAAAAACCTTCCTGAGCCGTTCTTGCGATGATCTCATCCTGCTGGTATGCGTCAAGATCAACGAAATAATCGCTGTATCCTGCTACCCTGACAAGAAGTCCGCGGTAGTTTTCAGGATGTGACTGCGCATCGCGGAGGGTCTCTTCATCAACGACGTTGAACTGGATGTGGTGGCCTCCAAGCTTAAAGTAGGAACGGATCAGGTTCTTGACTCCCTCAATGCCCTCTTCTCCCGCAAGGACTGATGGGAGGAAGCGCTGGTTGAGCAGTGTGCCGCCTGATTTTACCTGGTCCATCTTTGCAAGCGACTTGACCACTGCGGTCGGCCCCTTCCGGTCAGCACCGTGACTTGGGGATGTCCCGTCGGATTCAGGCATTCCGGCGAAACGGCCGTTTGGCGATGCCGCAAGTTTCTGTCCGAAATAATTGTGGCATGTTGTGCTGAGCATATTGAGGTGGTATGTCGGGCCAAGAATGCTGTGTCTGCCTTCGATCGTTTTGAACAGACTGTCATATACCTGCTTCATTATATTGTCAGCATAGTCGTCGTCATTGCCGAAGAAAGAGGTTTTGTTCCACAGAGTCAGGCGCATCTCCTCTTCGCCTTCCCAGTTTTTCTTCATAGCTTCGACAAGCTGTTTAAGAGTGTACTTATTTTCTTCAAAAACATGTTTCTTGATAGCGGAGAGGCTGTCTGTGATCGTGCCAATGCCGCAGCACTGGATATAATCAGAGTTATAGCGCGGACCGCCGTTGTAATAGTCTTTGCCCTTCTGTATGCAGTCCCTGATCACGACAGAGAGGAACGTAGCGGCCATCTTTGTTGAATACTGATAGCGCAGGTAATTGTCGACTTTGATCTTTGTTTCTACAGCATAATTCAGCTGCTTTTCAAAGGCCGCATATAGATCTTCAAAATTTTTGAACTCACTGATATCGCCTGTCTGGATGCTGACCTGTTTGCCTGTGAGCATGTCGACTCCATTTGTGAGAGTGTACTCAAGGAGCTTGGGAACATTGAGGTATCCGTGGAGCAGGTAGGCTTCCTTGCCCGCCGCCCCTGTCTCAATGCATCCGCTTGTGCCGCCTTCGCGCGCATCTTCAAGAGTCTTGCCGACACGCATCTGTTCCTGGATCACCATATCGGCATTGAAGACTGAAGGGTATCCCATGCCATTGCGGAAGACCCTTGCCGCCGCGCGTATAACGCTGTCGGGGGTGCGTTCGCTTACCTGAATATTGCCCTGAGGCTGCAGAAGGCGAAGTTCATCGAAGAGCTCGAGGCAGATGTAGGTCACTTCGCTCGATCCGTCAGATCCGTCGGCCTTCAGTCCGGCCAGGTTGATGTTCGTGAAGTCATTGTATGTGCCGCTTTCAGCTGCAGTTACACCGACCTTGGGAGGTGCTGGTGTATTGTTGACCTTGATCCAGAGGCAGGAAAGCAGTTCCTTGGCCGCTTCTCTGTCAAGAGTCCCGTCCTTTATACCCTTTTCATAGAAGGGTGCAAGGTGCTGGTCAAGGTGTCCAGGGCTCATTGCGTCCCATCCGTTGAGTTCTGTTATTGTGCCAAGGTGCACGAACCAATACATCTGGACTGCTTCCCAGAAGTCTCTGGGGGCGTTCGCCGGTACCCATCTGCAGACATCCGCTATCTTTAGAAGCTCTGCCTTGCGTTGGGGATCGCTTTCTCCTGCTGCCATTTTTTCTGCAAGCTCGGCGTGTCTCTCAGCAAAAATAATAACTGCGTCGCAGGAGATGTCCATGCCCTGAAGCTGCTCGTCCTTAGCAGTAGCCTCAGGATCGTTGAGGTAGTCGAGTTTTGCACGTGCTTCAGCTATCTGCTTTTTAAGATCAAGCATTCCGTTTTTGTAAATAAGTCCGTCGAGAGCGGTATGTCCGAGGGCTCTTTGCTCTCCGAATTCAGTGAAGGTCCCGGCTTCGTAGAGCTTGGTCCAGTCCTGTGGCATGCGTTCAAAAAGCTTGTCTCTCATGCAGCGGCCGCGCCAGAACGGGATGACTTTCTCTTCGTATGTTTTGATATCTTCAGGAGCAACAGTATAGATCTGCTGTTTTCTGACGTTGAGGATCTCGAGGTCTTCTCTGGAATGACATGTCA
>JAQVPO010000075.1 GCA_028702015.1 Synergistaceae bacterium
ATTACAAGCGGTATTATCACCAATGCCGCGGTTGACTGTTTCCAGAATGACCGCTCACTGAACATGCACTTTAAGACAAGTATGAGGATCAGCAGCAGAATCAGACGGTAAATAAGAGTCATATCAAACATCCTCCCGGATCAAAAGATAACCGCGGCGATCGGACCGCTTATAGCTATTATTACTATGCCCCATATTGCAGTAATGATTGCCGGGACAATGCAGACCTTCAAAACTTTGAAATAGTTATCTTCCTTTACTACCTGTGCTGCAAATATTCCTGCAAGTGCCGTAGGCGGCATGAGATCTCCAAGAGACGCAACGAGACTTAGCGCAGAGGCAACGATTATTGAGTTATACTGCAGAAGCGCAAGCAGAAAAGGTACGCCCAGCACAGATGCAGAACCAAAAGAAGAAACCGCACCAAAAAGGGGCATCGAAACAGCAATTGCTGCGTAGAGCAGCCATGACGGCAGACTAAGTGCAGATACTACGATAAATCCCTGAACTCCTATCAACGTCATGATCTGTATAAACATCCCCACTCCCATTAAAATTCCCATTACAGGAAGTGCATCGTTTATTGCATCTGCAGCAGTTTTTACTACATCGAACTTTACTCCTGAAAGCATGCCCGATAACGCAGAGACAAGAAAAATAAAGGGCATTCCCATGCCTGGGATTTTTCCTGCCATATATTGGTCGGCCGCAAAAAAAACTACCAGCACTATGACCGGCAATATCAAGCGGACCGTAAGAGGATTTTTCTGCATTTTCTTTAAATGCGATTCAAGGGCCTCTTTGTCAGAGAATTTCCTGATCTGCGGATATATCATAGTAAGCGCGAATAATACAGCAAGAGGAAAGGTGCAGATTATAAGCGGCAGTGCAAATCCCACATACGGTATGTCCACACCTGCACAGATTATCATTGCAGGAATGCTTACCGGAGGTGCAATCATCCCAAGCAGCGCTCCTATAGACACAACGGCTGCCGTACGGACCTTGCTCATACCGAGAGTCATAAGGAGCGGTGAAACAAGTGCTCCTGTTGTCAGAACAGCAGCTGTTGAGGAGCCTGTGATCATACCAGGTATCATTATTATGATCATAATACCCATGCTCAAAAACACCGGATATTTTCTAAATCTGCGGATCATCCATGCAGAGAGAGAATCAAGCAGCCCGGTCGCAAGGATAACCTTCATGTACATCATTGCAGTTGCTATTACAAGGATGGTATTAAGGTATCCGAATTCACCTTCTACAAGATGACGCAGAGGAATACCTTCACCTGCAGCAAGTGCTCCTGCTATTGCAGAAAGAGCCATAGCCACTGCAATAGGAAGTTTCCAGGCAAAGGCCCCAAAAGCAAATATCGCTATCATTAAAAGGGCGTAAAACCCCTCAGGCCAGAACCATTCCATGAGAGGCTACTTTGTAACGCCGTATCCGGCAAGTACTGCTTTTAGCGGTTCCTTTGCAGCGCTGACATTTACAGCTGTTTTTATCGGGATATTTTTTGACTTTGTTAGTTTGTCAAAAATTTTGTCCTTGTTTCCTCCGTCAACAACGATAAGGGTTTCAGCATAAGGTACTGAGGTATTGATGAACAAGTCAGTAAGTGCACCACGGCGTCCTTCTCCGCCGATATGCATTACAACGATCTTCATCTTTTTTTTCTGTGCGGTTTTAAATAATTCTACACTGCGTTTTACTTCATCTTCTTTGTTAATACCGGCAGCGCCCAGTCCCTTTGAGCTGCCTCCGACAACAGCAACAAATACTTTTTGATTCGACAGGGCAGACGGTTTCATTACTGCATCGTAATCAGGCACAATACCAAGCGATTTCATGAGTACACGTACCATCATTGCATCGGGACTTTGTCCGATTGTTGTAAGAGCGACCTCGCCCGCGTTAGCCGATGCAGAACACACAAGAGCTGTTATCAATACAGAAAACAGAACAATAACCTTTTTCATTTTATTTCCCCCCGTAAAAAATATCCTATACAGGCAAGTCTAAATATATATTGGGTTAAAATCTATGTTTTTTATCTTTTTTATCTTTGGAATGAAATCAGGGGACTATATTAAGGATAAGGTAGAAATGCAGAATTATATAAGAATTGCGTTATGGATATGATTAATGTCAATCAGCATTAAGATTGTAAACTTTGAATGCAATAGCCTGATTTTATTGGTCAGGTTTAAAATAAACATTCTTAGGCCTGCCGCTCTTTACGTTTTCATATTCTGTGATACGCTGGAGCTGGCCTTTTTTTACAAGATATTCAAGGTATCTGTGCATTGCAGGATATGAAAGACTGGCTGTTTCTGCGGCTTCCCCGGTAGTCAGCCTTACCTCTCTGTTTGAAAAAAGCTGCAGGACCCGACGCGCAGTCTTTTCTGACAGTCCCTTGCTCCTCTCCTGCCAATGTTCCTCTACCCTGTATTTTAAAAGTTCTGAATGAAGCAATATACGAGATGAAAAGTCAGCGAGCCTAATTGGTTTTGAAACAAAATCATCCGCTCCTGCAATCATAAGATTAGCTGCAACCGCAGGATTTTCCTCAACAGTCAGAGCAATAAGCACAACATCCGCAGACAGCTGCCGTGCAGAGCGTATTACATCAATACCGCTCATAAGCGGCATATGGTAATCAACAAGGAGGATATCTATTTCACTCTTTCTTATCCATTCAAGAGCTTCTTTTGGCTGCATTGTAGCTGTTATTGACCACCCCAACAGGTCTGCCATTGCCTTAACAGTGTACAGCGTGCTCTCATCGTCATCAACAATTCCAAGAACAGCATCCATACTCAGCTCTCCCTTAAATGTGTCTCAGGTATCCATATTTTGCAGATCGTTCCTCCCTCAGAACGTCTTTCATATTTAATGCTTCCACAAAAACCCTTTACTGCGTTTTTTACAAAAGCTAGTCCTAAGCCTGGCAATATTGGGTCTTCTTTTTCATTATCATCAGGATTAAAGAAAAACGGTCCGTTGTCTTCCACTGTAAAAGATACGCCGCCTGATGTTTTATATGCTCCTAATAAGATGAAGGGAGATGTCATGTGCTCTGTTGCATTCCATGAATTGTCCAGCAAATTAACAAGAACGCGCGAAAACCGTATCACGTTCAAGTTCAGACTGCAGCTGAGAATATCTTCTGATGTATCAACAATGACTACAGAGCCCCAGGACAGTACTCTCACCTGTGACATAGTGTAGTTAATTATCTCATTAACGGTAGTTTTTCTGACATGATCAGGAAATTTTATTTCATTGATCATCTGATCCATTTTCTCTGCAGAGGCTATTATTGCGCTGCTGTGCCTCGCTGTATCAGTTTCATCTGACATTGACAGCAAATCTGCCAAACCAAATATTGTAGTAAGCGGCCGTTTTAAATCATGTACCAAGTACTGCATTTCCTGATAGAGCCTCAACCTTGACTGTTCGCTGCGCATCTGCATAATTTGGTGCTGCCGCTGTCTTAAAAGCATCAGCTGCTTAAGCTGTTTCTCATAGCTTACAAAAAGTTTGGTAAGCAGTATTGCGCTTGCTGCATTAAAATAAAATGCGATGCTGCAGACAACATTAAGCAGGTGATCCTTGCCCATCAGTTCAGAAGTGTATTTTACCGCATAACTTAATTCGCCCCAGCCAAAACCATATGGTGTAAGTATCGGTATAAGATCAAGCCACTGGATTGCAAAGACAACTACAGTCAGAATTGCAAATTTATATCCTGTTCTTGTAACATCACGGGCTATGTACTGAAGGAGCCATACACTGATCAAAGTAATGACAGCAGGAACACCGAAATGCGGAACAGAGGGAAAATGTAAAAAGGCAATGCCAAAATAGCTTATTGGAATTGCCATGGGAGGCAGGACCCATCCAATATATTTTGAGTTTGATAATTCAGCGATACCGTCAGACAGCATAAACCATCCGCTGTAAAGCAATACTGCCCGGAGTGCATTGTTGGCAAGCAGCCACATTGCAGAAAGCAGTATATACCCGCTTTCGTTCAGTGCGACAGCTGTAGACAGATTCGAATAAACCGGCGTAAGTGTAAACTGAACTGCCTGACTCAACAGCCATAAGGACAGCATTGCTGCCCCTGTACCGCATCTTGCTATAATTATTTTTTTTGAACAGGTCACTTTATATCCACCTTAAGTACCCATTTATCTTCCGGCTATTATAATATGCAAAATTACCGCATTTAAAATGACAGGGTAAAACCCAGCTCGCAATTAAAGAGGATAACATAGGACCTTAAGAATTACTACTGCAGCTTTTGTCTGGACCAGTCCGATCTTTTTCCTGTTTTACCGGGTGTCCACCGGTCTTATGGAAACAGAGATTTTTGTTAAGGCAGGTGCGGAAAAGAATGAAGAGACTGAACTCCATGCCGCCTGCTGAAACAGTCACAGGCCATGAGACCCTATGCCAGGATAGGCAATATCCGAATATATCTATAAATATTGAAATTTGCATCCTAACTCTAGGAATCAGCCGTCACGGCATTACATGAGCAGTTATGAAGATTATATCTGGAAGGGGAAAATGTCTTATGTGTCAGTTTTTATATTTTAAACAGTAATTAGAGAGCTGAAAACAATACAAAATTAAATTCATACAGCAATTACAGAAGATCTTTTTAATGGGCTTTTATTCCTGTTTATCTGTGTCTCCACATATAGATTCTTTTGAAATAGGTTTTCTCAGGGACTTTTCCAGGATGATATATGAACGTGTCTGTCCGTATTTTGCAAGAAAGACTAGAAAAGTATTCATATCGTGCACAGAAGGAAATATAGTTTCCAGAATAAAATCATTATCTCCTGTTGTGATCCAATACTGAAGAACGGAAGGGTGCTCAAGGAATATTTCTGTAAGTATTTCCTCGTCTTTCGAAGAGTTATACCGAAGCTCTATAATAGCAATTATTACAAATCCCATCATTTGAGTATCCAGAACTGCAGTGTAATTTTTGATCAGGCCATCCTCCTCCATACGTTTAATTCGTTCGATCAGCGGTGAACATGAAAGTCCAACCTTATGGGCAAGATCTTTGTACGATATCCTTGAATTTTTTTGAAGCTCATCAAGTATCTTCCATCCGGTGTTATCCAGCGAGTCTATTCTATTTCTTCCCATTTTTATCCCCCTTCGTTTATTCAGCCCTTTTCCTCAATATTTAATTCGATATGTAATTTTTCTTTTAATTTAATTTACATCTTTATTTTTTTTAGAAAATTCTACTGAATACCAGTATATGTTTGAATAAAAATTCTGTCAATTTCACAATATATATCATTAATAATATGTAAATATCAACAGTCATACTGCATACTGTAGTAGATATTCTAAATATTCTGTCAGAGAGGTGTTGTTTTATGAAAGCTGTGCAGATAGGCTGTGGATTAGTAGGAAGTATTATTGCAAATGACATGAGCAGCAGCGGTTTTGACGTGACAGTGGCAGATATGAACGAAAAAGTTCTTAATAACCTTAGGTCTAACAACCCCAAATTGGATGTTATCGTTGCATCCTGTACAGATGAAGAAAGCCTCCCCAAAATCCTGAAGGATGCAGATATAGTTACAGCAGGAGTCCCTGGGAAATTGGGACACAAAATGATGGAGACTGTTATCAGATCAGGTAAAAATCTATGCGATATTTCCTTCATGCCGGAGGATTTCGAAGAGCTGGACGGGCTTGCTAAAGAATATGATGTAACTGTTATTCCTGATATCGGGGTAGCCCCTGGAATGTCTAATTTTCTGGTAGGCAGAGGCGCCGCCCTGCTTGACGAAGTAGAAAATGCAGTAATCTATGTAGGCGGTATTCCGCATAAGGCTGTCCCCCCCTTCAATTACCAGATCACATGGTCTGCCGCTGACGTTATTGAAGAATACACAAGGCCGGCACGCTACATCACCAATTACCAGCCTGATGTCATTGAGGCAATGGGGGACCTTAACGAAAAGGAATTTCCAAGCGTTGGCAGGCTTGAAACATTTATAACGGATGGGCTGCGTTCTCTTATGAAGAATGTTAAGGCCAGGAATATGCAGGAAAGGACAATGCGCTGGCCCGGACATGTAGAGCAGATGAGAATACTCCGTGACATGGGGCTCTTTGACGAAGAGAAGCGCATGCTTGGAGGATTTGAAGTAGTACCGCGCGATATAGCCTGTGATCTCCTCTTCCCCATGTGGAAAATGGATCCGGAAAAAGGCGACAGGGATCTTACTGTGATGCAGATCGAAGTCTCCGGATATAAGGAGCATGATTTTATCACCTATACCTGG
>JAQVPO010000076.1 GCA_028702015.1 Synergistaceae bacterium
TATCTCGACAAAAATACTTCTTAAGCATATATCACCTACAGAGATACTTTTCTATCGGTATATGATAGCCTATCTTCTATTCTTTGCAGCAAGCCCCAGGATAATGTGGCCCCTGAGTCTCCGTGACGA
The DNA here is from genome assembly GCA_028702015.1 of Synergistaceae bacterium. Taxonomy (GTDB): domain Bacteria; phylum Synergistota; class Synergistia; order Synergistales; family Synergistaceae; genus Caenicola. The sequence goes on from JAQVPO010000076.1 coordinate 130, forward strand.
GATAAAATTTGCTTTTGCGGGTTTTCTGGGCGTTACTCTTTATTTTCTATGTGAGAATTTTGCCCTCTCTTTCAGCTCGGTCTCAAATGTTTCTCTGCTGGTTGCCACTGCTCCCCTGCTTACTGGCATAGTATCCCATTTTCTGACAAAAAGCGAAAAGATAACGGTCAACTTTATATATGGCTGTATCTTCGGGCTTGCCGGTGTATTTCTTATAGTCTTCAACGGCCGTTTTGTACTTAGAATAAATCCCTTCGGTGATATTCTGGCAATAATGGCTGCGCTCTCTTTTGCATTTTACTCGATAATAATCAGAGATTTAAACAGAGCGGTCTATTCAGCGGCTGTAATAACGAGAAAAACCTTCTTTTATTCACTGATCTCTCTTATTCCGCTGCTTTTCACGCCGCTTTTTGAATGGGACCCCGGAGTTCTTATAAAAAAAGAAGTTTTTGGCAACCTGATCTTTCTCGGTGTCTTTGCATCAGCCCTATGCTTTTTGCTTTGGAACAAAGTCATATGGGATCTTGGTGCAGTAAAAGCCAATAATCTGATATACCTTACTCCTCCGATAGCCATGCTCACTGCTGCTGTAGTACTGCACGAGAAGATAACGCTATTTTCCGCTGTCGGCGGTTTGCTGATATTGCTTGGAGTTTATCTTTCCCAAAAAAGGATCCCGAACACTGAGGAAGGGTCAGGAACAACGGAAAAAGCAAATAACACAGCAATTTAGGCCTGCTGAAGAAATTATTCTTTGCTTTTATGAAGGACCTCGACCTCTACGTGATGAGGTACCACAGGCGCAGCTTTTTCCCCTTTGAGATGCCTTATTTCTTTTTTCAGCATTTCCATTTCTTCTTCCACACGGAGCAGCTTTGCCCAGAGCTCTTCAGGATTCATACAGGCGGAGCACTCGCTGACCCGCTTGCCATCGAGCTTGATTATCCTCGCCCTCATTCCTGTGACTGTGGCATTTTTAGGAACATCCTTAAGCACGGCGCTGTTCGCGCCTATCCTGGAATTTGAGCCGATCGTTATAGGACCCAGTATTTTTGCCCCGCTGCCTACGAAAACGTTTGATCCAAGGGTGGGATGCCGTTTTGCACCCTTTTCGTTGCCTGTTCCTCCAAGAGTGACTCCCTGATAGAGGGTAACATTGTCACCTATTTCAGCTGTTTCTCCGATGACGACGCCTGCTCCGTGGTCAATAAAGAAACCCTTTCCTATCTTTGCCCCTGGATGGATCTCTATGCCTGTCCACCATCTTACTATCAGTGAGAGGAAGCGGGGCAGTACAGGGATATGCATTGTAGAATGCATAAAATGGAAGGCGCGGTGGAATGTTATTGCAATAAATCCCGGCGTACATAGTACGACTTCAAGCACTCCTCTTAACCCTTTGGGGATTGCCGGGTCATTGCGCATCGCAGCATCAAAATCGCTCTTGACATATTCCCAAGCTGACATTTTTATCACCCTTCTCAAATCGATTTGTCCGATATTTTTTCTAATAAAAAAGACCTGCCGAAGCAGGTCTTTTATTGTTTGATTAAATTATGTTTGCCTGCGGTTAAGCCTATGACCGCAACAGCCGGAAAGGCAGCGCGGGTTAATCTACGAAGCCCTCCATACAACAACAGTATACAAACAGATTAAGTGAAACCGTAATTTTTGTCATGACAGATATTCTAACAGGCATATCCGATTAATGCAATCTTTTTGATTTTTTCTTTAATATAATCAAAAATACTATATTGAATCACATTTTGGAGCGCCCTTATCCTTCTTAAACAGTTTGCTGAATATTATCGAGGCTCCGATTACTCCTGCTGCCCCTGCCAGAGTCAAGGTATTGTTTGGAGTAAGCGCCATAATTGAAAATACAACAAAAACAGCTCTCTCCCAAAGGGCGAGATTCCTGTTTATATAGCCTATCATAGCAAAAGCAAACCCGAAACATGCAACGAGACAGGCGAGAATGCCCATCAGATTGCCTATCATGTCAAGCTGCAGGAGTATGCCGGTATCGTAACAAAAAGCGAAAGGAACAACGAAAGCTAAAAATCCAAGCCTGCAGGCTGTAAATCCCGTTTGGTTAGGTTCTGATCCCGCAATGGAGCTTGCCGCATATGCGGCAAGAGCTACTGGAGGTGTGATGTTTGAAATAATCGCGAAATAAAATACGAACAGATGGGCAGATATCAGAGGATAGCCAAGCTTGGCCAGAATAGGGACCCCAAGTGCGGAGGCGAGTATATAAGCTCCGGTCGTGGGGAGCCCCATCCCGAGGACGAGCGAAACTATCATGACCAGGAAAAGAGCAAGCAGCGGAGTATTGCCTGCAAATGCAAGGACAAGGCTTACAAGTTTCTGTCCAATTCCTGTGAGAGAAACGGAGCTGAGCGCTATTCCTGCCGAAGCACAGGCAACGCAGACAAGGGTGATGTTTTCAACTCCGTCGTGTATCGCGCTTATTATCTTTTTGGGCCCCATCCTGTTTTCTTTATTCGGCAGGGAGACCAGCCATGAAAGAACGATCCCTATCACAGCTGCGTACATTGGCGAGTAACCTTTCAGCAAAGTAAAGACTAATCCGATTATCGGCAGGAAAAGATATGCTTTTTTCAGGACATCTTTCTTTTTGGGGAGTTCATCGGCAGGCAGGCCCTGGAGCCCGCACTTTAATGCCTCGAGCCGTATCATCAGGAAGACGGCGCCGTAATATATAAGAGCCGGGACTATTGCCGCGATAATTATCTGAACAAAGGGAACGCCAAGAAAGGAAGCCATAAGAAATGCACCGGCTCCCATTACAGGCGGCATTATCTGTCCCCCTGAACTTGCAACAGCTTCCACAGCGCCTGCAAAGTGGGGTTTGTACCCGATTTTTTTCATAAGAGGTATTGTAAATGTTCCTGTGCCGTAGACGTTGGCAACAGCGGAACCTGATATAGAACCAAAGAGGCACGAGCTCATTACCGCTATATTAGCCGGACCGCCCGGTGCAGTTCCTGTAAATGCCTGCGCCACTTCCATAAAATATGGTCCGGTCCCGCATTTTTCAAGGAACCCTCCAAATATCAGAAAGGCGGCGACTAATGTGGCAGAAACTCCGAGAGGCATTGAGAATATGCCCTCATCAGTAAGATAGATCTGCTCAACGACCTCATGCAGGGTAAAGGGAAGTCCGCGCATAATCCCCGGCAAATAAATTCCAAGGTACATGTATGCTGCAAAGAGACATGCGATTATAGTCAGGGGCAGCCCGACTACCCTGCGTGTCCCCTCCATCAGAAGGACAAAAAGCAAAAGGCCGAAAATAAATTCCATTTGTGTAACAGGGTCGACCTGAATTATCCTTAACGTTATCGCATCATAATTAAAAACAACGTAAAGTCCCGGCAGAGACGCAAGAATTCCCAGTATCCAGTCATATATCGGTATCCTGGTATCCGGAGATTTTTTTGTCATTGGATAAAGAAAAAAAGCCAGCGGAAGGACCATAGCCAAATGGATGTTTCTCTGGAGATATGCTTCAAAAGAACCGAACACTGATGTATAAAGATGAAACAATCCAATTATAAGAACATAGACATATAAAATTTTATATGTGAGACCGGTTAGTTTTCTCATTTGATCAACATCCTTTGGGTTTTGACATTTAGATAGAGTTTTTATCTGTAAATCAGTTCTTAAAAGCAGTCAGTGGCTGATACAGCCACTGACTGTCCGTCTTATTAAAGAATTGTTATTTGATTATTTTGCCTCTTTCCAGAATTTGACTGCGCCTGGATGGGTAGGAACTCCTGCTGCAACAGCAGTTTTGGGGTTCAGTTCATCAATGTCCTTTACCGCTTTTGCCAATGCCGACTTCTTTGACCAGAGAGCTTTGCAGAGATCGTATACCAGATCATCAGGAAGATCCTTTCTTATTACAACGCAGGTATAGTCTCCTACAGTTTTGATCGGCTTCTTCACGCTTTTATATATCCCTGGCTCAACGGTAAACGTAGTTGTCCCGTAGGCTTCAGAAAGGGCTTTCAGGGCACTGTCATCAACCGGGAGGACGACTATTTCAGTATTGCTCTCAATGTTCATGACTATAGAAGCGACCCGTCCGACTGAAAAAGCGAACATATCGAGGTGGTTGTCAGCGAGGAGATCCGCACCTCCGTCATAAGAGGCGAATTCCATTGAACCGCCCATTTTTTTAATATCCTTATATGTTACTCCGTATCCTTTCATAAAAAGTGATTTTACGACAAATTCGGAGGCTGTGCCGGGTTTAAGTGTTGCCATACGGACCGCTATCTTTTTGTCGAATATATCGCCCAGTTTTGTGATCTTGTGTTTTTGTGCAAAATCTTTGCGCATAATAAAATAGGTATACTGTGTATAGAGGTTGGCCATGATGACGGAGTTCTTTGTCGCACGGCCCAAAAAGTCCTGTTCTCCTTTTATTGCGGCTCCTAAAAGAGATGTGACGGAAAAGCCAAAGTCTCCTTTCTTAGCGTCAGCGTTGATTATGTTTGAGACTCCGCCTCCTGAGCTGCTGGTTGTCTGTAAGACATTTTTGCTCCACATATCTGCAAATGCGCTTCCTAAAGCAAACCAGTTTCCGCCGGGAGGTCCGGCCATAAATTTAAGCTGCGAGGGCCATCCGGCCTTAGGGGCCGGGGCGGCAAAAGCCGGTGCTGCAGCAAAGGCGATCAGAACGACGAAAAGGACGAATATTGACATTTTCTTCATAATAAAACACCACTCTTCCTTGAAAATTTCCACCTAGGAGAAAGACCATAAGTGAAATAGAATACACGGAATATTATATCACCTTACATTGCGCCAGAAAATAGTTAACAAAAATACAATTATTATTCTGGCTGCAACAAATACACACTCACTGCCCGGTCTATAAGCAGTCTTTGTAAAATAATTTTGTATTTAGCAGTTCTGCCGTCTGGCTCAGGAAATTAAGAAGAATGCGGTTGAAAAATTTGGATATCACCCAAAGTCATTTTTATAACAGTTTGAGCAAAATAAAAGTATTGCAGCGAAATAAATTTTAAGAGAAAAGTTAGGCTTTACAAGCCCCTCTTTAGATCCGACTAAATTGCTGTCTTGTCCGGCAGGAATCTATCCTTTGCCGCATCGGAACATCATATTGATTTATAATAATATCATTAGACTGAATCTGGCTGGAAAGAAGGGAAAAATTTGTCTATTGTCAGCATTGCTACTTTTAATGTGAATTCCGTAAAAAGCCGTATCCCGATACTTGAACGATTCCTTGCTTCAGAAGGAGCTCCTGATATCCTGTGCCTCCAGGAGACCAAATGCCGCGATGAAGAATTTCCGAAAGATTTTTTCAAAGGCCTTGGTTATCATTCTCTGTATAAAGGAATGAAATCTTATAACGGAGTGGCTGTGATATCCAAAATCGAACCGGATGAAGCCGAGTTCGGTCTCTGTGACGGTCTGGCAGATCCGAACAGAGAGGAATCTGAAAATGCCCGCGTTATTATGGCAAGATTCGGCGACCTGAACATTCTTAATACCTACATACCGCAGGGAAAAGAGATCGATAATACTGATTATCAGTATAAGCTCAGGTTTTTTAACAGGATAGAGAGCCTGTTTGAAAGGAAGTTTACACCGAAGGATAAACTTCTGTGGCTTGGCGACCTCAATGTTGCTCCTACAGCTCTTGATGTGGCGAACCCCAAAAATAAGATGAATCACGTCTGTTTCCACAAAGACGTCAAAGAAGTTTTTGCAAGGGTCATGTCATGGGGGCTGGTGGATATTTTCAGAAAACACCTGCCGGGAGAGGGGGAGTATTCCTTTTGGGATTACAGAATTAAGGATGCTCTTTCAAGGAATATAGGCTGGAGGATAGACCATATAATCGGAACAGAAGTTATGTCTGAAGCAAGCAGGAAGGTTTGGGTCGAAAGATCTCTCAGAGCGATGGAACGTCCTTCTGATCATACTGCTGTGGTCGGTTCCTTTGAGCTCTGAAAAATATAGCAAAGGGTCCGTATCCACCTGGATACGGACCCTTTGCTGCGCGTAAAGTTAGTTGTTTTTAAAATCAAAACCCCGTTTTTTCCGAATGACGTTTTAGCAGAGCCATATTGTTGTTGACTTTTTTCAGATAAGA
>JAQVPO010000077.1 GCA_028702015.1 Synergistaceae bacterium
TCTCCTTTCAGCACGAGTGCGTCTATAAATAATCCTGGCGTTACAACGTTGTTGGGGTCTATATCTCCGATCGGCAATACCTCGTCAACTTCTGCAATGACAACATCAGCAGCTGTAGCCATCACAGGATTGAAGTTTCTGCCCGTCCCGTAATAGATCAGGTTGCCGGCCTGGTCTGCCTTGTATGCCCTGATAAATGATATATCTGCTCTGAGCGGACGTTCCAGAATAAATTTCTTCCCGTCAAGCTCGACAGTCTGCCTGTTTTTCTCGTAAACAGTATCAACCCCGGCGGGAGTAAGAAAACCTCCGAGTCCAGCGCCTCCTGCCCTGATCCTTTCCGCAAGTGTTCCCATCGGGTTGAGCTCTACCTCGATCTCACCCGTAGCTATCATTTCCTGGATGACAGTATTAAGTCCCATATGTGATATAACCATAGAGCTTATCTGCCTGTTTGCTATAAGCCTTGCAACTCCTACAGGTCCCGGAACTTTAGGGTTACAGTGGCTTGCGTCCACTGATATTACACGTATGTTCCCTGTGCCCCGATCATGCAGCGCATCGATGACAGTGTAAGGCACCCCGCCGTAATTGAATCCGCCGAGCATTATTGTGGAGCCTTCTCTTACCTTGCCGGCTGCCTCTTCGGGAGTTATTATTGGTTTGATAAAAGGTTTAGTCATCTTTACAGCTGCTCTCCTTTCTTTTACTAAAGACTCAGAAGAGAGTTTTACTGTTGCTGTATTTAATGTCAAGAGGTCGCGGTAATATTGTAAATTTTCAATTTTTTACGGAGGCGGTTAATTTGTCCAAAAGAGAGCATCTGCAGAGAATGATAGAGGATCTTGTCTCTATCCCCAGTGTTACAGAGAGTGCAAAAGAGAGTCTGCCCGGGATCTGGATCAAAGAAAGACTGGAAAAACTTCCTTACTATATTGAACATAAGGATCATCTGTTATGGGTCGAAACACCGCTGGAAGGATCGCCCGAAAAACTTCATTCCCTTGTGGTAAGAGTAGATGCTTCTGTGCCTACGAACAGGACTGTCCTTTTGATCGGCCATTATGATGTTGTTGGTGTCGGTGTATATGGAGAGCTGTCCAGGGATGCCTTTGATGTAAAAAAAATGACAGGACTTCTCAACGCAGATGGTGAAGATGTGATATATGGACGCGGAACTATGGACATGAAGTGCGGAGTTGTTCTGGAGGTTGATATTATAGAGGAATTTGCGGCAGACAGAGAGCTGTTTGACGTAAATGTAGTTGCCGCCTTCGTGGGTGATGAAGAAAATGCTTCTGCAGGGATGAGAGGTGTGCTGCCTGTTCTGCATAAAATGAAGGAAGAGGGCACTGATTTTCTTGCAGTAATAAATACAGAGCCAGGCGAAGCCGGATATTCCGGGGAGAGCGGCCCGGCAGTATTTCTTGGAACACTGGGGAAGATAATGCCGAGTTTTTATGTCAGGGGATGTGCTTCACATGTCAGTAACTATTATGGCGGTTTTTCATCAGCGCTCGCTGTTTCAAGGATAGTATCATACGCTGAGGGCAATCCCCATTTTGCAGATCCGCTGAACGGCAAATGCGAACCTTCATGGATATGCCTTGACATGGGTGTTATGAAGAAAGGCTACAGTGTTACTGTTCCTGACAGGGCCTTTGCATACTTCAACTGTTTTACTGCTACTGACACGCCCGCGGATGTCATGGATCATATGAAAATTATTGCCGGATATGCCCTTGATCAGACTATGGCACAGCTTACTGAATCTTACAGGCACATGCTTGCCATGGGCTGCGAAGGGAAGGGCCTGAATGTCCCGCGTGCAGACATATACACATTGGAGGAGATAACAGATATAGCCCGTAAAAATTATGGAGAAGGCTTTGATGAAGAACTTGCTTCATACATAGAAAACATTCCTCCTGGTGACATGAGGGAGAGAGGATTGGCGGCAGTAGAGAGGATAGCTGACATGTCAGGGCTTGAAGGGCCATATGCTGTCTGCTTCTTCCTTCCGCCGTGGCTTCCTGTCCGTACCGACTTTACGGGAGAAAACCGTGATGAACAGACTATTGCAGCTGCACGGAGCGTAAAAGAGCACCTGTTCAGTAAATACGGTGTTGAAATGAAGGAAATCGAGCTCTTTGCCGGGCTTTGTGATCTAAGCTACGCAGGTGCGAAAGTTTCAACTGAGGATCTTGAAACTCTTGAGAAAAACATGCCTGGCTGGGGAGAGATATACAGTATTCCAATGAAAGAGATGCAGTCTCTGGGACTTCCTGTCATCAACCTGGGCCCCAGCGGGGAAGATGCTCATAAGAGGACAGAGAGGCTGAGACTTGCCTATTCATTGGATATACTGCCGGAACTGCTTCGATATGCTGTGAGTAAGATATCGCAGACTGTTGAGTAAGCTGACATATTGTCCGAGGCATGCAGGGAAGTCATACGGTGACTTCCCTGAGCTTTATGGTAGAATCTCATTTATAATTCATAACAGACTCAGTTTATCCCTGTGTATATGCAGAGCTCTTGTGAGCCGGGGATAAGAGAAGCTGGGGCGTTATGGAACGGGCATGTTGAAAATGTCATGTATCAAAAAAGGAGAAGGGTATATAAATGCTGGATGATGATGTTCGAATACGTTCTGCTGAGCCGGAAGAGTCTGAACTTCTTTCTGATATAGCGTGGCGTTCGAAGGAATATTGGGAATATCCGATAGAAATGATGGCTAAATTCCGGGATTTTTTGACCATCAGAGATGAATTTATCGAAAAAAATCCTACATACCTTGCAGAGAATGAAGAAACTGGTGAGATATTGGGTTTTTATTCCATCGAACTTCACGATGATCATAAATGGTGGATCAGACATCTTTGGGTCGTGCCGGAACACATCGGCACAGGTGTGGGCGGCGAACTTTTTCTGCATGCATGTGAGATGGCCGAAACAGTCGGCGCAGATGAGCTTAACATTATCACTGATCCCAACGTTGAAGAATTCTATCTCCATATGGGAGCGGAAAAGATTGGGGAAATTATCCAGAGAGCCGGTGATTTGGAAAGAAGGCTGCCAACACTGTTGATCAGGCTGAACTGATAAATGTTTTACAGCTGGCAGAACGATGCTGTCGAAGCAATCGGCAGAAATAGCGCAATGCTGTCGGCCCCTACTGGAAGCGGCAAAACCTGGGTAGCCTATGTCTGGGCGGGATTGATGGACCAGTCTGGGAAAACATGCCAGCCTTCGGGAAGGGTGATTTTTACCGCCCCAATAAAAGCCCTCTCCAATGAACGCTACATGGAATTAAGATCAATGGGTTTTGATACGGGACTAGAGACAGGAGATTTCAAAAAAAACGCAGGTGCCCAAGTCCTTTGCTGTACACAGGAAATATACACACTTAAATATGCCCGCATGCCGGGACAAAAGGTAATTGTGGATGAATTCCATTTCATATTCAATGATCCGGACAGAACAAGAGCATATATAGACGGACTGAGGTCTACCTCATTAGACAGCGAGCTTCTTGTTATGTCGGCCACATTCGGAAATCCTGACGTTATAAGAAAATATCTTGAAGAAACAGCAATGCGTGATTTTGTCCTTTTTGAAACAGACAAAAGGGTGACGGACCTCATATTCTGCAGGAGCGGAGTGCGTTTCTCAAAAATACACGATGCGCTCGTCTTTGTTTTTTCGAAAAAGGGTGCGGAATGGTTAGCTGCGCAGATATCCAAGTATCGTCAGAAGATCAGCCGGAGTCAGAGGGCAAGATTAAGAGAGATAGCTGAAATACTTGATGTGGCATATGTACCTGATATCATGCTCCGGGGCATCGGCATATATGTAGGTTCCTTCCTGCCCAAGGAAAAATTGCTTGTGGAAATGGCTTTCAGGGAAAGGATCCTTGATGTTGTTGTAGGCACTGATGCTCTGTCTCTGGGGGTCAACCTTCCAGCCCAGACTGTTGTATTTGGTCAGATGGCGAAGTTTATTGACGGTCCGCTGACGAAAAATGAGTTTCTGCAGATGGCTGGCAGGGCAGGCAGAAAGGGATTCTTTAATCCAGGGTATGTTACCTATATACCGAGAAGCAAATGTGAACATCACGATTATGATACAGGTCTGCTTTATCTGGATATTCTTGATATGCCTTGTGAAGAGGCAAGGATAATGCTTCAGCCTGCCGTCGGAAGGCTTCTCAGACAGGAAGTGACGGTGGAGGCGGAAGCAAAAATGGTAGCAGATTTTTCTCTTCCCAGAAGACGTTACAAAGATGCTGTTAAAGAGATAGAAGAACTTCTGTCATCTATCAGGAGAATGCTCAGTGATATAAAAGATCAGAAGTTCAGGAAGCGTGTGCGCAGGATTTTGGCTGATATATGGAGCGATGAAATGGAAGCTGAATCAAACATTGCTATAGCGGTGCTTTTTGCCGAGCAGGAATTTCCGGAAGCTATGGATGCAGCAGATATAATGCGCAGAAGTGAGAGAAACTATCTGCAGGCGCTACTCAAAATAAAGAGGTTTTCAAATAGGCTGCCGGAAGGCTACAGCTTTTCTCATATGGACCAGATAGACTATGTGGTCAACCAGATAGACGGCTCCGTCTTTGGTTTCGAAGAGAAAGTCCACCAGATCAAATTGACAGAGGAAACATGGGAGACCAAATAACAAAAACGTCCTTGCCAAAATTTAATTTATAAGTGATAAATTTCAGATAACATATCTATACAGACTGAATCCAAACTAGCCGTTAGAGTTAATCTAACAAACTGCTCAATCTGCAGGTGCAGTTGATAAAAAGGGGGCAGCTGGCATGATGAAAATATATGTTAATAAGTCGGGTGAGCATGGTCGGGGAGTATTTGCCAAAGAGAAAATGAAACAGGGAGATGTAATTGCCAAGATTGAATTTACAAGACAAATTACAGCTAAATCACCGCGCATGGCAGGAGAAAAATTTGAGCATCAATTTTATATGCCGAACGGTAAGGTCTTTCTTGTCAAGGAACCATATTGCTACTTTAATCATTCCTGCAGCCCCAATGCGTGGTTATTCTCCATTGGAGAGGAATATTACCTGATCGCGAAAAATGATATCGATATTTATAGTGAAATAACCGCTGACTATGAACTTTCTGCTGTGGATGATGAAACGTGGGTAAATATTTGCGGCGGCGATATCTCACTTCGCAGGCCTGATAACGGCACAGCTGCAGATGAATGGAAATGCACATGCGGCAGTGAGAGTTGCAGAGGATTGCATAAATGGAATTTTTTTAATCTGCCTAGAGAAACAATACTGAAAAACTTGCCATATCTTGACCCTATGTTTGTGCAAATATTGGGCAAGCGAATACAAAAAATATTAGAAAACTAAGAGCAGATACTTTTTCAGAATCCTTAACATAGATAATAAACAGACCTTATTAGTACATAACAGCCATGTCAAAAAAATATCAACTGTTTTGGGTATATTTACCACGAACAGCGGCAGGGAAACAGATTCCTTCCTGCCGCTGTTTTGTATCCGTGCTTAAAATCCGTGATCTTCGCAGCCTTGCATATATATGCCGAATGCCACTGATAAGCTTATTTTTTCTGGCGTTTAATTTCCCTTAATACTGTATCGGGGAAAAATCACTTAATTTTCGATATATAATATTCCTTCAACATGCCCGTGTTATAGAGCAACAACTATCTAAATAGTTTCTATAAGATAACAATTTGTATAATTAAACTCCAAATAGAATGTATTTTATTAAAAATATCACGAATTATAAGAGGATTTTTATGAACGATTAGTTAAAATATAAAAATAAAAAAAACTATCTGCTATTTTATTTCCCTTAAAATATCAATAATAGCGAAAAAATGCACAAATATATATTTGTATTTTCGATAATAAATAAGAAGAATCATCATTTTTCATGCAATATGTTTATATGTATTATATTAATGTTCAGTCTTTCAGTCTGTATTAAGCGAAAGTATTAATATGGAAGGAGCTGGATGCATCAGAAGTATTTATTAATTTTTACCCCTGTCGGGGCAGGCGCAAACTAATTTTTATATTTCAAGACTTTCCAGATATTTAATGTTGAGGAAGTCAGGAAGCACAAGGAGGGAGAGAGGGCATGGAACTGATACAGAAACACCCGATCTTAGAGTTCCATCACGGCAAGGAAGTAGCGTTCACATTCGACGGCAAGGAAATGAAGGGTTTTGAGGGCGAACCGAT
>JAQVPO010000078.1 GCA_028702015.1 Synergistaceae bacterium
CCACCATTTTGGTGCGGTCGCTATCGGCGGCAGGTAGACACATCCTCCTCCGAATCCGGCTATTACACCGTAATAAAGGTACAGAAGGTAAAGAGGGGTCTTGCCTGCGGCCCTTGCCGCATCACCGCCCGCTGCTATGACAGCAGGATCCGGTGGAGTTATCGTAGAGACCATGAAAAAGCCGAAAGCCATTATAATTCCGCCCACAAGGACGACGTTCCTTGAGCCGTATTTGTCGCTGAGGCGTCCGGCAGGAAAGGTCATAAGGCCAAATATCAGGCAAATCAGCGCATAGGCCATCGCAACATCGGGAACGCTCCATCCGAACTGTGCCTGGAGCGGACGGATGAATACGCTGAAGGCATAAAGAAGCAATCCGCAGGTGGTACTGCCCAGAAGTCCTCCAAGCAGGGGAATCCATCGTGGAAATGTTTTTTCTGTCTGAAACATCAAGTTCTCTCCCTTTGTCTGATTTAATTAATGGGAGATATTGTTGCAGAAATTCTGAAATTAGACAACAAAAATAATCAAATCACCCCAAGGAATATATCAGTACCTGGTAACATACTCAAACCTCTTCCGGAACTCCTCCGGGGACATGCGGGCTGCCACAGCAAGCTGCACAAATTCCAGTCCCGGCTCAAAATCCTTCTTTTCCAGCCTTATCATGTACTGTCTTGCTATCCTGTACTGTATAGATTCTGTATTGACCCTTCGGACACGTGTTTTGCCCGTATTGGGATCCTTTATGTCGCTGAAGGGGATTGGTACTATCATATTGTTCTGTATCGAAATAAGCGCGTTAGTCCCTCCCTCTTTGAGGAATTCTATCGCGGCAAATCCAAGGTTACGGGTGTACTCTATATCGAACGCATTCGGCGGAGCACAGCGGACCTCATACCCTATCTCCTTGTTTGTTATGTCCATTTTTATTCCAAGCGAAGTCAGATTTGCCTGGACCTCGCGTTTGAGGACGCTTGAAAAGCTGATCTCTGCATAGCGGACATGTCCGTGGTCATCATGTTCTATACAGCTTAGAGCCTCAAGATCTTTTTCTCTTATTCTTTCAAGCAGACCCTCTGCAACAACTGCAACCCCGTATTTTCTTTCTGAAGCCAGTCTTTTTATGATCGCTCCTGTAAGGATATCGACTATAAGCGACATCGGGATGAGATCCCTGTCCAGGAACTCCTCCGGAATTACGGTGACTGTCGCACCGGCGCTTTTGCCAATACCCAGAGCAAGATGTCCGGCAGTCCTGCCCATAGCGACTGCTATGAACCAGCGCCCAGTCGTCTTGGCATCTTCCATGAGGTTCGATACAAGCTGAGTGCCAAGCGACCTTGCCGTTTCAAAACCAAAGGTGGGGATCCCTTCAGGGAGGGGCAGATCATTGTCTATCGTTTTTGGTATATGGACAAAGCTTATGGCAAGTCCGCGTTTGTTCATGGCATAATCTGCAACACATGAAGCCGTGTAAGCAGTATCATCGCCGCCTATAGTTATAAGATGAGTTACGCCCAGTTCTATCAGAGCATCAACCACACTGCAGAGGTCTTCCTCTTTTTTGGTCGGATTGTATCTTGAGGTACGCAGAAGGCTTCCTCCGTCGGAATGTATACGGCTCACCATTTCTATGGTGAGCATGACAACATTCTTCTCTCCCTTTGCAAGACCGGAGAACCCGTCATAGACTCCATAAACATCCCAGCCCGATTTTTTTGCTTCGATGACTGCAGAGCTTATAACACTGTTGATCCCGGGAGCAGGTCCGCCCCCGCATATGATGGCAAGCGTTTTCTGTGTGATATCAGTCATATGTCAGCTCTCCTTTCTCTCTTTTCCCTCAGCGGCAAAACTATTTCAAACTATTCTGATCCCTGTATACGGCGGGAGGTATTATGCTTCTGTCCTGACAAAGGAGATAAAGTTTACCGACTAACATTCTACATGATAACAAGACGGGACAATAATATCCACGCCCGTGCGGAAATGCCGTTATTGTATCCGGCTTTTGTTTTCACAGGTTTCTGTCCACAGCACAGAATTAGTTATACAGCCATTTTTCATAGCTATCTGCCCGTTCTGTAAAAGTGCTGATAAACCTTCCGGCATGAAATCCATCACAGACTGAATGGTGTACCTGAAGAGCCAGCGGCATCACAGTCTTATTATTTTCTTCCATAAATCTGCCAATAGTAAATATGGGGGGAAGGTAAGAGCCATCGGCAAATATATTCAGATTAAAAGCTGTAAAATTTGTCCAGGGCAAACAGGATATGTTGAATGTGTTGGGGGGCTCATTAACTTTGGGCATTATACCTGCTGTATTTGAAAATTCAGCTATGTCAGATTCACAATTTTCATAAAAAAGCGTAAAGGATTCATTATACATGGTCCATATATTTGAAAATATCTCTTTACTCTTATTAAAAACAGTATAACTTGGATTCACTTCATCCCAATATCCCAAATTACCCTCTGTATCAGTATCCATGCGAAATTCCCGATACTGATTTACAACAGAGGCAAGCATGTATATCAATACAGGGTATATCTTTTTATTTGCTTTTTTTATCGCACACCTCAGGCCCGTAATATCAACATTTACAGTCATGCTGTAAGTACAGCGCACCTGGTGCATATAATGATCATAATGCTCTTTGCGTTCCCAGTTCTCAATATCCACCAAAATAAAATCCATTGCAGCTCTCCTAACGGCCGAATATCCATTAACGCTTATCAACACCTGCCGCACATGATATAAAAATTACATATCCACAGCACATACATCTTTGTGCCAGAATGATGATGTTTTCGGAATAAAAGACTCTTCGCCAGCATTTAAAATATCAATAAATTATCTTTATATCAACTGTTTAAATTTTGTATGTCCCCTTGATCCTCTCCTCCTTACCTAAGCGGTCTGGATGATACCGGAACTGCGGACAGTATGTATCCTGATAAATCTCCTGCCATTCATAATAACAGAATAAAATCCCTTGCAGTACAGGAGATCCTTTCTACGATACAAAATCCTCGGAATGGCTTTGAAAACGCAGCGTGCCCGTCAGCTGAGATTCTTTTTTATTTACCTCTTCTGATTTGAATTCTGATTTGGGCGCCCACTTTTTCTCATGTTCAGGCGCATCAAAAAGGGCTGCGGGCTTTATGACCCCCCGTCTGAATTCTCTGTTTATAGAATCCACGGCATAAGCACACCTGAGTTTTTTTTCGTCTGCTTCGTTTTCTTCGCTAAAAAGAGTTGTCTGCCTTCCCGCCGAAATGTCTGAGAAGTCACTGAGCACCACTCCGCATTTTTTATATTGATACCCGGGCATAAATATCTCCTTCAGAAGATCCTCGGCGCAGGCCATAAGATCGGAATCAAGTGATGTAGGGCTTATAAAAGATTTTTCACAGCCATTTGCATAATATTTTTCCTCATCAAACCTGCTGGTCGATATGAATACGGATATTTTCCCAGCCATCTGCTGTGCCTTTCGCAGCTGTCGCGCCGCAGAGACCGTGAAACAGAGAAGGGGGTCAAGCATCTCTTCGTATGCAGTTACAGGCTTTCCGAACGAACGGGAGACCATGATAGACTTGGGTGGCTTGTCTGCAGTTTCCAGAAAATATGCCTGATGGCCTTTGAGCTCCCATGATGTGTAAAGGCTCGTTATGCCGAAAGTCTTTTTGATCCACATCTCGTCTTTTTTAATGAAGTCAGCAGATGTTCTTATGCCGTACTGAGCCAGCTTTGCGCTTATCTTACGGCCTATGCCCCATATCTCAGAGCATGCAAACTGCGACATGAAATCCATGTCCATGTATTTCATCCGGTCCATTCTGAAAACTCCCTCTGTTTCATCATTTTTTTTGGCATATTCTGCTGCCAGTTTGCAGAGAGTCTTTGTAGGAGCTACGCCTATGGATACAGGGATGCGGCATTTGTCCCATACGTCTTTCTTTATCATGCGGCAGTAAGAGACAGCGTCTTTTATATTTGATATCCCCATGTTGAAAAAAGCTTCATCTATAGAGTATATTTCAGCTTTATCTGTATAAACTCTGATCCGTGACATAACTTCAGCGGATATCTCCCTGTACAGGGACATGTTTGTGGACCTGACAGCCGCACCGTTGAATGCCAGAATGTCTCTTATCTTGAAATACGGGTCTCCCATTTTTACCCCCATTTTTTTGACTTCATTGGAGCGGGAGATAACGCAGCCGTCATTTGAGGAAAGGACGACTACAGGGTAATTGTCGAGATCGCTGTTTACCCTGCGTTCACATGAGACAAAGAAATTATTGCAGTCGGCAAGGGCTACAGCGCTATCATGCGCAAGATCAAAAGTTTTCATATTGTTATCTCCTGTTTTATATATAATCTGATTGTATATATAACATTCGGCGCTTAGACTGTCAATACTATTTTATTTCCTGCGGCAGATATGCCGGAATATGATGACCGCACCTGTTTTTCAGGCAGCTGTTCTTTTGCTTATATGCGCCCCCTTTTACGTTTTGTTACATACAGTTAATTTGGCCTTAACATTATCAGGCTACACTCATCATGTAACTATTGAACAAATCCGGCAAAAGTTATTGCTCAAATCATGAGGAGGAACCTTGATGAGAATTATTAGTTCCAGAAATGGGAAAAAGTACTGCGCTCTGCTGGCCACGCTGTGCCTCTCGCTCATTTGCTCCATACCAGCCTTTGCGGCATCCAAAGAACTGATCGTCTATACAGCTCTTGAAAACGAACAGATAGGCAAGTACCTTGAATCCTTCAAAGCACAGAACAAAGATACCGATGTCAAAATCGTACGCGATTCAACCGGTATAATCACAGCAAAACTCCTTGCAGAAGGAAGCAAAACCCCGGCAGATGTTGTATGGGGGACCGCCGCATCAAGTCTTCTCGTCCTTGAAGAAAGAGGCATGATTCAGCCCTACGCTCCCAAGGGACTCGAAAGGGTCGAAAAAATGCTTAAGGACAAAGCGAATCCTCCGGCATGGGTAGGTATCGATGCATGGGAATGCGCCATTGTGGTAAATACCGCAGAGGCAAAAGCAAAAAACCTTCCGCAGATAAAATCTTATAAGGACCTGCTCAAGCCTGAATTCAAAGGCCAGATCGTAATGAGCAACCCGAATTCTTCCGGCACAGGCTTCCTTGCAGTAGCGGGACTCATCCACCTTATGGGAGAGAAAAAAGCATTTGAATACCTAGACAAGCTCCACCAGAATATAGCAATGTATACGCATTCAGGTTCCGCACCGGCCAAAAAGGCCGCGGCAGGTGAGTTTGCAGTAGGTATTTCCTACGGCTACGCTGGAGTAAATCAGAAAAAAAAGGGAGCACCAGTGGAGGTAATATTCCCCGCCGAGGGCAGCGGATGGGATGTTGAAGCCAACGCCCTCATCAAAAAGAAGAACATCAAGCCCGAAGCTAAAAAATTCCTCGATTGGGCAATTTCCGATGAGGCAATAAATGCGCTTAAGGGCGATTATGCAATAACAGCTGTTAAGATCGACAATAAGATCCCTGAAGGCTATTCAAAGGATCCTCTCTCTCAGCTCATCAAAAAAAATGATCTTAGATGGTCGGCTAAAAACAGAGAACGTATACTTAAGGAATGGGCTTCCCGCTACGACGGTAAGTCAGAGCCTAAGAAGTAGGCAGGAACAAAGCTATCATGGCGACTCTCCGCGTGAATAACATAGTAAAAAAATTCGGGAAACAAACAGTGCTTAACAAGTTGAACTTTGATATTCGCGACGGAGAGTTCGTTTGTATCCTGGGTCCCTCCGGATGCGGAAAAAGCACCCTGCTCCGCGTTATCGCCGGACTTGAGGATATAGAAAGCGGAAGCATAGAAATAAACGGAACAGATATTACCTTCAAGCCTCCGGCAAAAAGAAATTTCGGCATAGTATTTCAGTCCTACGCCCTTTTCCCGAATCTGAACGTCGAAGAAAATGTGGGGTACGGCCTGTGGAACCGTAAAATCCCAAAGGCAGAAATAAAATCCCGCGTCCGTGATATTATCGATCTTGTCGGTTTAAGCCAGCATAGAACAAAATACCCTCAGCAGCTTTCCGGCGGGCAGCAGCAAAGAGCGGCTCTTGCGAGAGCGGTCGTACTGGAACCTGAATTCCTGCTTCTCGATGAACCCCTTTCAGCGCTGGATGCAAAGGTTAGAATGAAGCTTAGGAAGGAAATTCGCTACCTGCAGGG
>JAQVPO010000079.1 GCA_028702015.1 Synergistaceae bacterium
TGCAAACGCCAGAACCTAGGCTTTTGTATGCCAATCGCTCCGGAAAGGAGCGGTTTGAGAACTCCTCTGTGGGAAACAACAGCGAAGGTTCCACCGCAGTGCCTTTTTATAAGCTGCTCAAGTTCGCAGAGAGCTCGTTTCATAACTTGATCCAGGGTCTCCGCACCTTCAAGAACGAGATTCTCCGGATCGTTTATCCATGTATTCCATAGAGAGGGTTCTTTTCTCGCTATCTCACTTTTAAGTACGCCTTCCCAAGGGCCAAGTTTTATGTTGCAGAACGACTCATCGACAGATAGCCCGCAACTGCATTTATTGCTGATTATCTCTGCTGTGGAAATGGCTCTTTTAAGGGGGCTTGAATAGATATGGGCTATTTTCTTGTCCTCCATTACAGCGGCTAGAGCTTCAGCCTGTGCAATGCCATTTTGGTTAAGCGGAAAATCCACGCGCCCTCTTATGCGGTTTTCCCTGTTGCCGGCACATTCGCCGTGCCTGATAAGATATATGGAGGTTTTTGCCATTTGCACCTCTTGTGTTTATTGTCAAATAGACAGATTTTGAAACGATAAATTGACCATTAGGCGTTCATTATACATTATTGACAGCCTCTTCTTGAAAAAAATATGCAATATAATTTAAGTAAAAACTACTATATAAACGATCTGACCTGTATTGACATTTGTGAAAAGCGCTGTTATTCTTGTCGCGTTGAATTTTAATTAGCACTCGTGATGCGAGAGTGCTAACAAGGCGGGGAGTGATACCTTTGCTTACAGAGAGACAGTTGGAAGTTGTGCTTTCCGTAGTATATGAATACATAAAAAGCGGTGAAAGCGTCGGCTCCCGCACTGTTTCAAGGCGGTATCTTACGGGGCATAGCTCAGCTACGATCAGGAACGAGATGTCCGATCTGGAAGAGATGGGTTTTCTTAAACAGCCTCACACTTCATCAGGAAGGATACCCACAACGCTTGGATACAGACTTTATGTCGACTCGGTGCTTCAGAGGGTTGATTCTTCAAGGTATACCAAGGAGTGGACAAAAAACCTCGGTGAGCACCATAAAGGTATAGAGGGCGCGCTGGAGTCGGCATCGGACATCCTCAGCCGTCTGTCAAACTATGTAGGGGTAGCTGCCGTGACGCCATTGGATAAGGTCAGATTTCAAAGGGTTGATTTTGTCCGTTTGGGCGATAAGAACGTTTTGCTGCTGGTAGTACTACAAGGAGGGCTGGTGCATCAGAAAGTGATAAGCCTTCCGTGGGATGTTACCCAGGAATACTTAGATGATCTTTCGAGAAGAATAAATGTATTTGCTGGCTTTGAGTGGACTGAAATAAAAAAATCCCTGAAAGCCTACATAATGCAGGAGCTTTTAGATTATAAATCTGCGTGTGAAGCCGCGCTTCGCGAGCTTGAGGGGATAATAGTATCTCCTTCAATGAAGATATTTACAGGATCTATGAGCCATATGCTGAATCTGCCTGATTTTCAGGATTTGAACCGTATACAGGCGTTATATGAATTTCTGGAACAGGAAGAAGGAATGGCAGAGCTTGTAAAAAGCTGTTCAAAAGAAGGCATAAACGTAGTTATAGGAGATGAAAACGAATCCCAGGCTATGAAAAAATCTTCTCTTGTCGCTGCTTCTACGGTCTGCAACGGACAAATGACGATGATAGGTGTTGTCGGACCTGAGAGAATGGACTATGAAAAAGTATTTACAACAATAGACAGAGTACTTCGGACCATGGATTTGGAATCCGAAGAGGAGGCTGAATAGAAGATGCATAAAAGAGATAAGGTTAAAGGGGTACAAGCCGCTGCGGAAAGCGAATGTGCTGAAAAAATGGAAGAGCAGCTGCCGGTCGAAGAAAAATTGATATCTCATGAGAATGACACTGAAGAATTACTTGGAATTATTGAAGAAATGAAAAAGGAAATAAAAAATCTCACGGAAGAGGCTTCAAGAGCAAGAGCCGATTACTACAACCTCAGAACAAGAGTTGAAAGAGACAGAGAGAAAAACTGCAAACTGGCAGCAGAAAGATCAATCGAAGAGCTTTTGCCTGTCTTTGAAAATCTGGAAAGAGTTTGCTGTGCGGTACAAGATGAAGAAAGCAACCTATATAAAGGAATGTTTATGATCACAAAGCAGTTTTACAAAGTTTTGGAGAACCTTGGGCTTGAAAACATTGAAACAGAAGGTGCATTTGATCCTGCTGTGCATGAAGCTGTTTCGATAGAGCCTGTAGAAGAGAGATCTAAGGACGGATGTATAATAGGCACCCTCAGAAAGGGATACAAGCTAGCTGGCCGTGTTATCAGGGCTCCGCAGGTTAGAGTCGGTAAATACACTGAGTGACCTTTTCTCAAGAAGGAAACAAAGGAAGTATTTAAGATAAATTAATATTATGTCAAAGGTGGAATGAATTATGGAAAAAATTATAGGAATTGACCTTGGTACTACAAACAGCTGTGTTGCTGTGAAAGAAGGAGACAATGTAACAGTTATACCAAATCCGGAAGGCGGACGTACAACTCCGTCAGTAGTTGCCTTCACTAAAGACGGCAATGAAAGACTGGTAGGACAGCTTGCAAAAAGGCAGGCGATAGTTAATCCTGACCGGACTATAATATCAATTAAAAGAGAGATGGGCAGCGATTACAAAGTTACTGTAGACGGACAGAAGTACACTCCGCAGCAGATATCCTCTATGATACTGCAGAAGCTCAAGAGGGATGCTGAAGAATATCTGGGAACAACTGTTTCAAAAGCAGTCATCACATGTCCGGCATATTTTACTGATGCCCAGAGACAGGCTACAAAAGATGCAGGAACGATTGCAGGACTTGAGGTGCTTAGGGTAATAAACGAGCCTACGGCAGCATGCCTTGCTTATGGCGTTGACAAGGAAGGAGACCATAAAATAATGGTTTTCGACTTGGGAGGCGGAACATTCGACGTTTCTATACTTGATGTAGGTGAAGGTGTTTTTGAGGTTCTTTCAACTTCAGGAGACAACAGGCTCGGAGGCGATGACTGGGATGCAAAGGTCGTTGACTGGATGGCTGATGAGTTCAAGAAAACGGACGGAGTAGACCTAAGGAAGGACAAAATGGCATCGCAGCGCCTTCGCGAGGCTGCTGAAAAGGCCAAGATAGAGCTTTCTTCAATGGCTGAGACGTCTATTTCGCTGCCGTTTATAACAGCGGATCAGAACGGACCCAAACACCTTGAGATGACCCTTACAAGGGCTAAGTTCGAAGAACTCACGAGAGACCTGCTTGACAGAACAGTACAGCCTGTCCGCACTGCCCTTAAAGATGCAGGACTGCAGCCGTCTGAAGTTGACAAGATACTTCTTGTCGGTGGCTCCACTCGTATGCCTATGGTCCAGCGCAAGGTGAAAGAACTGCTTAACAAAGAACCTACAAAAGGGATCAACCCAGATGAGTGCGTCGCGGTCGGAGCAGCTATCCAGGGAGCAATTCTTTCAGGTGAGCACAAAGGTATAGGGCTTGTGGACGTAACACCGCTTTCACTTGGACATGAAACCCTGGGAGGAGTATTCACCAAGATAATAGAAAAAAACAGTGCGATACCTGTATCCAAGAGCCAGGTGTTTACTACGGCTGCTGATAACCAGCCTCAGGTGGAGATACATGTTCTCCAGGGGGAAAGAGCTATGGCAGGCGACAATGTCTCACTTGGCAGATTTTTCCTTGACGGGATATCACCTGCTCCAAGAGGGATCCCTCAGATAGAAGTAACTTTTGATATTGATGCAAACGGTATTGTCAATGTTACAGCAAAGGACAAAGCTACGAACAAAGTTCAGAATATTACTATACAGTCATCAAGACTTACAGATGAAGAAATAGAAAAGATGCGGCATGACGCTGAGATGAACGAGGGAGAAGACAAGAAAAAGAAAGAGCTTGTAGAGGTTCGTAACGAGGGTGACAGCGCAGC
Source organism: Synergistaceae bacterium (assembly GCA_028702015.1). Lineage (GTDB taxonomy): Bacteria > Synergistota > Synergistia > Synergistales > Synergistaceae > Caenicola. The sequence continues at coordinate 3,980 of JAQVPO010000079.1, forward strand.
ATACAATGCTGAAAAAGCACTGAAGGACCTTGGTGACGAGGCTACTCCGGAAGAAAAAGCAGCGGTGGAGGATAAGATCAAGGCATTGAGAGATCTTTTGACAAGTGAAGACACCTCTGCTATCAAGTCAGCAATAGAAGCGCTTATGAACGCTATGCATCCTATCTCACAGAAAGCATATGCTAAAGCACAGGCTGCACAGCAAAACACTGCTGACGCAGGACAGAGCGACCAGGGAGAGACGAACGACGGAGCTACTGTGGATGCAGAGTTCCACGAAGAAGACAATAAATAACGTGGGGTGAGGTGCGTATGGCTGCTCCCGGCAAAAAAGACTATTATGAAATATTGGGTGTTGGACGGGGGGCCTCGGCCGACGAGATAAAAAAAGCGTACAGAAAGCTTACTCGTAAGTATCATCCCGATGCCAACCCAGGGGATGCTGAGGCCGAAAAAAAATATAAAGAGATAAACGAAGCTAACGAGGTGCTCAGCGATCCCAAGAAACGGGCGCAGTACGACCAGTTTGGTTATGTTGGAGATATGCCTCCGGGAGGAGATTTTAGCGGTTCAGGTTTTGGCGGTGCTGATTTCGGTGACCTGTTTGGCGATCTTTTCGGGAGCGCCTTCGGAGGAGCTGGGAGACGCTCTGCCGACCCAAACGCCCCACGCAGGGGGCATGATCTTGAATATACCATGCAGATCTCGCTTGAAGATGCGTACAGGGGAATTACTAAAAAAATCGAAGTTCCTCGTCTTGAAACTTGTCCGCGCTGCGGGGGAAGTGGCGCAGAGCCAGGCACTAAGATAGAAACATGCCCGACATGTGGCGGACGCGGACAGGTACAGCAGACCGTTAACACTCCTTTTGGCCAGATGTCCCAGGTTACAGCATGTCCGACCTGCCACGGCAAAGGGAAAGTGATAAAGACTCATTGCAGTGAATGCAGAGGTCAGGGGCGTGTGCAAAGACAGCATTCTGTTGATGTTAAGATCCCCGCCGGGATAGATACCGGAATAAGACTTAGAGTGTCGAGCCATGGAGAAGCAGGTATTAACGGAGGGCCTTCAGGAGATCTCTTCCTTCTTATAGAGGTAAAACCTGACAGGAGGTTTCAGCGCAAGGGCGATGATTTGAACACATCAGTTGACATACTGTATCCTCAGGCGGCATTGGGATGCGATGTCAGGATTGAAACTTTTGATGGATTTGAAAAATTGGACATACCCAGAGGCACTCAGCCAGGATCCAGGCTTCGTATTAAGGGCAGAGGAATGCCTCGCCTGCGCGGAAGGGGAACCGGTGACATGAATATCCTTGTGCGGGTCGGCATAAGCAAAAATCCATCTGCAAAGGAAAGAGAGCTGCTGGAACAGATAGCAAAAGAAATGAAAATTCCGGTTAAAGACAAATAATATATTTTAGATAGTCTGATAAAATCAAACTATAAAACATGCTAAATCAAGATCATTAAGTAAGAAAAGAAGAGTATTTTCTGGATCCAGAAAATACTCTTCTTTGTCTTTGCAGACAAGTATGGATTATTCTGCCAGTTAACAAGGGCTGTTTGGAAAAACTGTTTACTATTCTTTTATGAAGTATAAAATAAACTAACATGTTGTAAAAATTCAAATACTAAAATTGACTAACGATTTTTTCTTTACATATCGAATTATGGATTATAGAATAATCGGAGCGAATATTTGTTACCTTCGTGGTATTTTTCTCTATTCTTGTACTATCATTGATGTGCAGCTGACTGGAGGTGAGACGTAGCAGGAAGTTCTGGGTTCACTCAGCAGTTTCATTCGTATTTGAAATATTTCCACAATATTATTGGAGGTGCAGTATATTGAAGAAGATCCTTGCAGTCATGGCAGTTATTATTATTCTTTGCACCGCAGGTGCAGCATTTGCAGCAGATCCTATCAAAGTCGGATATCTTGCAGCCCTTACAGGCGACTATGCAGCATATGGAATCACAGAAGTCAACATGGCTAAAATGGTAGTAGGCGATGTAAACGCAAAGGGCGGAATCCTCGGACGTAAGATCGAACTTGTCGTTTATGACACAAAGACACGCAATGAAGACGCAGTAAACGCAGTCCGCCGTATGATCGAAAGCGACAAGGTCGTTGCTATCATAGGAGCCAATTCAAGCGGTATCAACATTGCCACGGCTCCCATTTTTGACAAAGGCAAGACTCCCCAGATATCAACAGTTGGTACTAACCCGCTCGTCACAGTAGACCATAAA